>JAGRJA010000119.1 GCA_020443005.1 Pseudomonadales bacterium | reverse complement strand
GCCTTTTCGGGCTGTCGCAGGCGAGCCCAGCATTTTAAGACCAAGCACAAACATTGCTGCAGAGACGATATAGGACAAATTAATAAAAAGTGCAGAATTCATGATTGGCCTCCCTTATTTCTTTTTCTTGAACATGGCGAGCATGCGGTCTGTCACCATGTAACCACCAATCACATTGATGGTTGCAAGGGCAACAGCCAGAAAACCCAGGAATGTTGCAAGACCCGAGTGGCCTGCACCGGCAGAAACCATGGCGCCGACAACGGTAATGCCCGAAATGGCATTTGATCCGGACATCAGGGGGGTGTGCAGGGTGGCGGGTACTTTTGCAATCAGCTCAAAGCCCAGAAAAATCGAGAGCATGAGGATGAAGGAGAGATAGATGATTTCCATAATATTTTATCCTCTGGCATTCTTGATCATGTCATTTATGAGAGCACCATCGTGAGTGATGATGCAGCCTTTGAGAATATCGTCTTCAAGATTCAGCTGAAAACTGCTGCTTTCCTGATCCCAATACTCGAGCACCAGATTATGCAGGTTGGCAGAGTACATCTGGCTGGCATTGACTGCGACGCGACCGGGCATGTTGGTCAGGCCGATCACCCGTACACCGCCGATATTGACTTCTTCACCTGCGACGGAGCCTTCGACATTGCCGCCGCTTTCTACAGCCAGATCCACAACCACTGAACCGGGCTTCATGACTTCAAGCATGTCTTTGGTAACTACAACGGGCGCCTTGCGACCAAACAGCTGTGCCGTTGTGATGACGATATCTGACTGGGCCATCACTTTCTTCTGGCCCTGCTTTTGTAATTCGAGCTGTTCTTCGGTCAAGGCCTTGGCGTAACCACCTTCTGTTTGTCCGGTTTCACCCAGATCGATTTCAACAAACTTGCCGCCAAGAGATTCAACCTGCTCCTTGACGACAGGACGGGTGTCGAAGGCGTCAACGCGTGCACCGAGCCGTTTTGCAGTAGCGATGGCCTGTAGACCGGCTACACCGGCACCGATAACAAACACACGGGAAGGGGAAATTGTGCCGGCTGGCGTCATCATCATGGGTAAGATCTTGTCCAGCCTGTCGGCTGCAAGCAATACCATGGCGTAACCGGCAAGACTGGCCTGGGAACTCAGGGCATCCATCTTTTGCGCACGGGTGGTGCGCGGAATCATTTCCATGCTGATCGCCGTTACACCGGCTTCAGTGAAGGCATCTACCAGTTCGTGTTCATTGAAAGGGTCGAGAAAGGAGATATGAATTGAACCTTTCTTCAACTTGCCGACTTCCTCAAGACCAGGCTTGCGCAGTCGCAACAGAATGTCTGCAGTTGAGAGAATCCGCTCTCGATCACCGGTGATTTCGGCACCGGCTTTTTTTTAATCATTGTCAGGTATGCCAATGGAAGTGCCGAGCCCGGTTTCGACCAGAACTTCAGCTCCTTTATCGGTGAATTTTTTCACGCTGTCTGGAATGACGGGTATGCGTGTTTCACCAGCAAATAATTCTTTGGGGATGCCAATAATCATTTGTTGTCCTCAGTGTGAAGGGGCAGGGGTAAAGCGCCCGGTTTGATTGAAATTCCCTTGTGGGGAACATTGCGGGGCGAAGGATACACAAAGTTAACGCGTTGTTCTATCTGGTAAAAAGCTGAAAAATATGGCTCTTCACCGTTATATTGGTAAAAATACTACAGTTTGGCGTCTGTGTGTTAACAAAGCATTTTCTGCGTTAAATACGGCGTGTCTTTTTTGAAATAAAACCCTTGTTTTATAGCCTTTCATTATTTTTTTGAGGCTTTTTTTGTTGTAGTAAATTTAGTTTTTTCCTGTCTGTCCTTATCGGGTCGTAGGTATAAGTTGCGGGAAGACTTCAGGAAATTTTTGCAGCAGATTTTGCTGTTCAGGCTTGTTTGCCAAATGCGGCCTGTTTCTGCCAGTTGACTATCAGGATTCGCGTGTGACTGATTCGCGGTATTGGTAAGGGAAAGCCCTGCTGGGATACAGACAGTTGCCACACAAGAGGATAAATGCTTTTATGCTCAGCAGTTGCGCAATCTTCAGGCAAGGCTGTTTATGAACGCAGGTTTCCCCAAAAAAGTTATGACCGTTCTCGGTATGCACCGCAGTGGTACCAGTTGCCTCGCCGGGTGTCTTGAGCAGATGGGTGTGGATTTTGGTGGTCATGGTTCACAGGGTAGCGAGGCCAACCAGAGAGGTAACAAGGAAAACAGGGCCATCGCTATTTTTCACGAAAATATCCTGCGTTTTAACGGCGGTAGCTGGCATCAACCGCCATCGCAAGTCAGCTGGGCTGAGCGGCATTACAGCAGGGCAGAAGCGTTGCTGGCAGAATATGGTGCAAAACCCTGTATTGCGTTCAAGGATCCTCGCACGCTATTGCATCTTGAACACTGGGAACGCGTATTTGACCGTTTGGCAATTGAGTGGCAACCAGTGGCTATCTACAGGCATCCACTGGCTACAGCCCAGTCGCTGGAAAAGCGGGATCAGTTTCCCCTGTCCAAAGGTCTTGAGCTCTGGGCACATTACAATCGTCAGCTGTTGGCTTTGCATGACAGCGGAGTGTCTTTCCGTCTGTTCTCTTTTGAGTGGAGCCAACAGCAGTTTGAAAAGGGCTTGACCGATTTTGCTTCAGCCATGGTGCTTGAAGGGGGTGACCCGGGGGCATTTTTCACCCGTGAACTGAAACATTTTGGTGGTGGTGACGATACACTGCCTGCAGAGATACTTGCACTTTACCAAAGCTTGCAAGGTTTATCCGGCTAGCCTTATCCGGCCTGGGTGACTGTTGTGGATACATCCACCTCAAGGGCTTGTTTGTCGGAAATCCACATTGCGCAACAGGGGGCTTCCGCGTAATTTGATCGGTGATTTTATCCTTCCACCCATCCGAAAAAATGTTTTACTGCCTTCTCTTACTATCGCTGGGGTTTGAGGCAAGATTCAGTGGTGGTCATTTGAAATTCGGAAAAGTCACCCGGTGTTTCCGGGGCTTTTATTATTGACGAGTGTTAGAAAGGCGACTATGTCGAGGTTTATTCCCGTTACAATCCTGATAATGGCCCTTTTGGGTATCGCCGGACATCAGGTGTATGAACATTATTTTAATCATGGCGCTACTTCGGGCCGGTCAGCGTATCAGGTGCTGGTTGAAATTGATCAGGTGCGCAGGGACGAATTTCTCGAAACCCTTGAAGCGCTCGGTACTGCGTCTGCCAGGGATGCTGTTGATATCAGTGCTTCGGTAACGGCAACCATCAGCCAAATCCATTTTAATGATGGCGAACGTGTTGAAGCGGGTGATCTGCTGGTGCAACTGGAGGCTTCCGGTCAACAAGGCATCGTCAAGGAGGAAATGGTCAAATTACAGGATGAGCAGCGGCAGCTGGATCACTACAAAAAGCTGGCTCGTACAAATTCGATTTCCCAAACCCAGCTGGATGAGCAGCAGGCAAGGGTTGATATACAAAAGGCAACCCTGAAAGCGGCACAGGGGGAGCTCGATCATTTTACAATTACAGCGCCTTTTTCAGGCACGCTGGGTGTTCGCAGAGTGAGTGTAGGTGCACTTGTTAAACCCGGCACTGTTATCACAACGCTGGATGATCTCTCGGTTATCAATGTCGATTTCACAATACCTGAAACCTTTCTGCAATCGGTGGAAAAGGGTTTGACGATATTGTGTAAGACCGATGCCTGGCCGGGTGAGGTGTTTGAAGGTGTTGTCACGCATATTGATTCCAGGGTTAATCCGGTTACGCGTGCGCTGGCAGTGCGTGCCCGCCTCGATAATCAACAGGGGCGTTTAAGACCGGGCATGTTGTTGTCGCTGGACCTGATCAGGAACCGCACACTTTCTTTGATGATTCCCGAAAAGGCATTGGCACCGATGAAAGGTGAGCAATATGTGTTTGTGCCGGATGAAAACAATATTGCGCATCGTCGTGCGGTGCGCATTGGCAGAAGATTGCCGGGCAAGGTGGAGATTCTGGCGGGTTTACAGGAAGGTGAGTCTATTGTTGTGGAAGGCGGCTACCGTTTACAGGAAGGTGTTCCCGTTGTCAGTAATGTGAAACCCTAGGGGGAAATATCGGTGCTCCTTTCAGATATTTCAGTCAAACGCCCTGTATTCGCTACCGTCCTGAACATTCTTTTGGTGGTCTTCGGCCTGATTGCCTTTCAGAAATTACCACTGCGTGGTTATCCCGATATTAGTCCCCCTGTGGTTTCGGTGGATACAAAATACCCCGGTGCATCTGCAGCCGTGGTTGAGGCAAAGATCACCCAGATTCTTGAAGACCAGTTGTCAGGCATCGATAGCCTTATCAATATCGAGTCGAGCAGCACGGACGGGCGTTCACAGATAAACCTCGAGTTTCGAATCAATCGCAACATTGACGCGGCTGCAAATGATGTGCGGGAAGCCGTGTCGCGAGTGGTCGACCGCCTGCCCGATGAAGCGAAGGCACCGGAAGTGAGCAAGGCGGATATCACCGCACAATCCATTGCCTGGTTTACGCTTGCTTCGGACAGGCTTTCTCCGCTGGAATTGAGTGATTATGTAAACCGTTATGTGGTCGACAGGTTTAAGGTGATTGAAGGCGTTGCCCGTGTCACAGTATGGGGAGAGCGCAAGTTTGTTATGCGTATTGCCCTGGACCGAAGGGCGATGGCGGCGAGAGGGGTTACGGTAGATGATGTCGAGAAAGCATTGCGAGCCGAAAACATTGAACTGCCAGCCGGAAATATCGAATCCCTGCAGAGGGAGTTTGTTGTCAGGGTTGCGCGTGTCTATAACGATGCAGATGATTTTTCACAACTTGTTGTCAAACAAGGGGAAGACAAACATCTTGTCCGGCTAGGCGAAATAGCCCGTGTTGAACTGGGTGCCCACGATTACAAAAGCAGTTTTCGTGGCAACGGTGAAAACATGGTGGGTATTGGTCTGATTAAACAGTCGAAAGCCAATACCATCGGCGTAATGCGCGATGCCCGAAAGGTAAAGGATGAGTTGGAAAAAAGCCTGCCTCCCGGTATAAAAATTCGCGTAATGTTTGATTCTGCTGTTTTCCTCGAAAGGTCCATTGAGGAGGTCTATCAAACCCTGTTGATAACGATGATTCTTGTGATACTGGTTATCTATTTTTTTATTGGCAGTATTCGCGCCACCTTTATTCCAGCAATCACTGTACCTGTCTCTATCATCGCATCCTTTTCTGTGCTTTATCTCGCCGGTTTTTCCATCAATCTTTTGACGCTTCTGGCTGGCGTTCTTGCCATTGGGCTGGTCGTCGACGACACGATTGTTGTGCTGGAAAATGTACACAGGCGTATAGAGCAGGGTGAAAGCCGTTTGCGGGCTGCATTTCTGGGTACGCGGGAAGTGGGTTTCGCTGTTATTGCCACAACGCTGGTACTGGTTGCGGTGTTTGTTCCAATCATATTTATGGAAGGACATTCTGGCAGGCTTTTCAGCGAATTTGCTCTCGCGATGTCGGCAGCAGTGGTTTGCTCAAGTTTTGTTGCCCTGAC
>JAGRJA010000118.1 GCA_020443005.1 Pseudomonadales bacterium | reverse complement strand
GAGCCATTGGTTTGATCGGAATTGGCACCGACGATAAAATCGGGATAACCATCGCCATTGATATCACCGCCACCACTGACGGAAAAGCCGAAATAATCACCGGGTGTGTTGCTCTGGTAGTTATACAGGGGGGTATGATCTGCACCGCTGAAAACAGCGACCCTGCCCTGGCTAGCCGGATAGTAAGGAGCGGCAACAATATAGTCTGGTACGCCATCACCGTTCACATCACCCGTTCCGGAAACCGCCCTGCCAAACTGTTCACCGCTGTAACTGCCGGCATGGACTGCCAGTGGCGCATAGGCGGGATAACGCACATCCAGTGGGTAGGGATCGTCTACATCCGGAAAGCCGTCACCGTCATCATCGGTATCAACCGAGTCGCCGATACCATCCTTGTCGGTATCAACGCTGTCAGCCGGGTCAAGCCACAGATCATCCTGCCCATTTGCCACACCATCACCATCGGTGTCATACCAGAGAGAGGATGTGTCTGTCTGCCCTTCCGCTGAACGCCCCCAGCAAACCAGTTCACTTGTCATATTCAGCAGGCAGCCATGTTGAAAGCCCAGACTGACTGCCATTGCCCTCTGGTTCGGTTTTTCACTGACAGAACCATTCACATCGGTACCCCAGCAGGAAACATTTCCGTCTTCCATAACACAGGCATTGCGATTACCACCGGCCAAGCCATGCCAGTCGAGACTTCCATCCGCGGGATGCGATAACAACCGGGTATCGCCCCAACAGCGAATACCATTATCGTGAATGGCACAGGAGTAGTTGCCACTGGCCAGAACCTCCCTGGGGTATGTCATGGCAAGCGGGTTCAACTGGTTATTACTGTTAGAACCCCAGCAAACAACGCCCGTATCATCAACAGCACAGGCATGCTCAAAACCGGCACTGACATCTTTCGGGTTCGACAGGGAAGGCACATCAAGCTGTCCGCTGGCATTGCTTCCCCAGCACAAAACACCTTCATCCGCCAGGGCGCAGGTGAAGTTCTTTCTCGCGGTAATTTTTCGAGGGTTGGTCAAGGTTGGTACAGCCAGACGGTCTCCCGAAGCGTTACCCCAACAAGAGACACCGTTATCATCCAGCCCACAGGCATGAGACAGGCCCACCGCCAGCTGGCGCAGGTGACTGAAAGATGGCGGCGTATCCAGACCATTCGGTGTGTCACCGAAACAGTGCACACCGTTGTCATCCTGGGCGCAGGTTGTCAGCCAGCCGGCATCAAAAACATAGCGCACATCTCGAGGAACCAGGGGTGCAGGGTCTACCAGATCTGCCAGGCCATCGGCGTCATCATCCAGATCCGTGTTGTCGCCAATGTTATCCCCGTCGAAATCGAGCCATTCGCTCGCATCAAAGGGAAAGGCATCCACACTGTCATCGTAGCCATCACTGTCACTATCCAGCGCATAGCCAGCCGAGATACCACAGCATGCCTGCAGCAACAGAATAAGTAACCAGACCTTTGTTTTCATTGCTTTATCCTCATGATTTATCTTTTTTTTGGCTGAGAGTCCACTGCAATTGGGTTGTGCCAAGCCTCAAGGACACATACATAATAATGCTTTTTTCTTAGATATGTAAGCCTCAATAATCACGACCAACCCAACCGGAACCGCTTGTGCGAGTGACTTTCAGCTTTCACAACCCTTCACTTGGTTTACGAACAAGTGTCCGAATAAAACCACTTAAATTCACAGTCGTATTTCAGGTTTTCTTGTCAGGGCATGGATTCAGGCTTTCATTACCAAAAGTGAATAGGCTAGACTGCCGTATTCATTCTGTTTGAATAGCTCTTTCATGCGCGCGCTCTGGCTAACTGTTTTTTTTCTTGTATTCATCTGGTCTGGTATAAAACCACATGACTACTACACATGGTTGCTTGAAGTTGCACCCGCTGTTATCGGCATCGTTATTCTCGCGCTGACTGAAAAAAGTTTTCCGCTGACACCCCTACTCTATTTTCTGATCCTGTTACATTGCATCGTGTTAATGATTGGCGGGCATTACACCTATGCAGAAGTGCCTTTTTTTGAAGGCTTGTTTGGCGCGGAACGCAATAATTACGATAAGGTCGGCCATTTTATGCAGGGCTTTGTACCCGCCATGATTGCGCGCGAAATCTGCATCAGGAAACAGGTTTTCAACGCTCACGCATCGACGCTGTGGCGCGACTTTTTTATTGTCTGTTTTTGCCTTGCGTTCAGTGCGCTCTATGAGTTGATTGAATGGTGGGTAGCGCTACTCAGTGGAACAGGTGCCGATGCCTTTCTTGGCACACAAGGTTATGTTTGGGATACACAAAGTGATATGTTGCTGGCGCTGATTGGCGCAATTTGTGCCTTGTTGACACTCCGCAAAATTCACAACACACAACTCAAATATATTATCTGAAACCACCAACAAGGTTCATTCCAGTATCTGAAAGCTCTACTCAACGCAAAATCAAAGGTTAAACCGAATCACCCAGCCAAAAAAAATGCCCTCACAAGAGGGCATTTTTCATTAACACAGCACACTCCTAATTGGCCAGGGTGTCATCCAGACTGGTCGACAAACCAAAACTGGCATTGCTGGAAACGGCTCCGGACTCAACGACAAACTTCCTCCAGGCACCGGTTGAAGTGTTGCGTAACAGCACATCATCATCACCGTCAAAATCCGGGTCGGTAGCGGTCTGAAATTCCCAGGTAGAAGCCGTATAGATACCCGCTAATGCCGCATCACTATTGTAACCACCGCTCTCCATAAAAAAGGCTCGCCAGTTTCCGGTCGATGTACTTCTCAACAACACATCATCATCGCCATCAGCGTCAAAATCACCGGCACCCTGATAAACATAATCACTGCTTGAGTAAAGCGGGAAAATTCCCTGACTGCCACTGACGGCTGCATTCTGCAATGAAAAAAGTCTGTATTTGCCAGTAGATGTACGGCGCATCATTACATCTTCATCGCCATCATTATCAAAATCACCCACACCCTGAACCACATAATCACCCCCATAAAGCGGAATATTGGTTTTACTTGAAACAGAAGAGGATTGCAGAACATTCATCTGATAGGTGCCACCTGAAAACTTCATCAACACATCATCATCACCATCATTGTCAAAATCACCCGTGTCAACAACAGTGTAATTGTTATGGGAATCCATCCAGAGAGCCGCATTGCTGACATAGGCACCGTTTTCCAGGGTAATAATGCGCCAGTTTCCTGTGCTGTTATTACTTAACAAGATGTCCTTGTCCCCATCGCCATCACTGTCGAGAAATGCCTCGAAATCCCAGGATGAAGAGGTATAGGTAGCCGGTATACTCAATGTAGAAGTTGAAGAGACCGCACCTGAAGCAATTGAGCTTATAGCGTAAGTTCCCGCACTGGTCGAACGGGTCAACAAGTAAGAGGCTCCTGTTAACGGCAGGGTATCATCACAGTCATTGGTGCCATCACCGTCTGTATCACGCAGTACGCCCCAACCAATATCACAAAACAAACCAACCGTAAGGATGTGGTTGGTATCATTTTCCAGCAGATATTCCATTAACTCATGCGATCCGTAGGCCGCCTTATAATCGATAGATGTATCAAAATGCGAAACAGAAGACCCCGAAGACAGTGTGGTTGGTGCATACATCAACACTTTACCTGAAGCCGTCCCGGCATCCAGTGTATCGGTAAGTGCATTCACCTTGCTGCCGTTCCACATCAAATCACCGTCATCAATGGCAGAGGCCTGCCGCTCGGCGTTGCTCATGGTGTTCCACAGCTTTCCGGTACTGCCGTCGAGCAGATTATTGGTATAGACATCCGTATAACCTCCGGCCAGTGCACCGGTTGATGTATTCACAAAGGTCAGAAAACCCAAGCCGTGGCCCAATTCATGAAGAACTGTAGTGTACAAATCCACTTCACCGACACCTGGATTGCCATCAGTACCGTAGTACCAGGTCGCCCCGTTCAAACAGTTGATGTCTCCGGCCACATTGTCATTGAAATTGGCATCAATATCGTAGGTGCCAGATGCATACCCTTTCAGATTAAAGGCCAGCGCATAAGCATACCAGGTGCCGGATTCAGGCACACCACTCCAGTCCCGGGTAACAGAGGTTGGCCCGGCAGAACCCAAAGTCCCGCTCCACTGTGAGCAGGTAAGCGAGGTGAATTCGGCATAAACGCTGACATCAACAGCAATATCCAGCTGTGTCTCCCAGTAATCGGCAGCCGCCTGAAACACAGCGAGCCGACTCGTGCCTTCAGAACCACTAAAGCCCGCACCGGTTGTGATAACGATATTGGCAGCATCGACCGGGTTTGCCCCGAAAAGCGTCACACCCAACATCAATGACCCAGCAACAAAAGCCCTGTTTACACACTGAACGATTTTCTGTTTCACACTTCCTTCCCCCGTCATTAAATCCTGAAAAATTAATGCTGATGTTCTTCCGCATCCGGTATCGGCCCGGGTTTGTAGGCATCCCCGTGCATAAAGGTATGCATTTCGCCATTACTGTCGATTACGGCGATGGGTACCGACTGAAATCGCCCCTGCAAGTCCATGTGAACCGAGCCATCGGAATGGTATTCCTCATACAACCCGTCACTTGACGAGTTGGAAAGCCGCTCAATTTCGGCAATCATTTCCGGCGGCAATTCCGGCAGTATAGCTGGCTTCTTTTCTTCAGCATTTTGCATTCGCTGATCAGCCGGATCGGTTTTGTGCTCACTCACGGGCAACCCCATACTTGCTGCTTTCGCAGAAGACGGGGAACTGTCGGGTTTCTGGGTGGAGAAATCATTCCTGAAGTCGTTCTGCCCGGCTGTCGCAAACGGGTTTTTCAACGACAAAGCAGACGGGGTTACTTTTTGACCGGGAGCTGACGAATCTGATTGCTCCACTTTAACCTGAGCGACTGTATTTTCTTTATCAGCAACGATAAAAAATGCAGCGCTGCCCAAAACACAGACTGTGAGACCAAGCAGAATCAACGACTGTTTTTTATTTCCCATAAGACAAGACAACGCCCCCTTACTTCTATCATAGCCGTATGTGAGCGAAGTTCAACCAAGCGGAGCTGAAAATCTGACTAACGGTTAAGACAGGGGTATTTATTGCGCAAGATTGGTGTTTTCTGTTCCTCCGTCAACCTGCAAATCCTTGCCTGTTACCCATTTTGCTGCCGGTGATGCGAGATAGAGTACCGCCAAAGCGATATCTGCCGTTTCACCCAAGGCATTCATCGGGGTGAGCGCCCGCATTTTTTGCCGGTTTTCCTCGTCGATAAAACTTTGCAGGGCTTCAGTCATGATAGACCCCGGGCTAACCACATTAACACGCACATCGGGCGCCACCTCGGCTGCCATCAGTTTGCTCATCTGGATGAGTGCCGCTTTCACAGTGCCGTAGGAAGTAAAAAGCGGCTGGATCAGGCGGCCAGCCGCCGAGGCAATATTCACGATACAGCCTTTCGATTTACGCAAGTGCGGCATGGCCAATTGACTCAACAGGAATGCACTGGTGACATTAAAATCGAGTGCACGGCGAAATGAATGTGCTGATATCTGGTCCATTGGTTTTGGCATGGTACCGCCGGCGTTATTCACCAGAATATCGATGCGTCCAAAATGCTCGACGGTAACCTTGACCAGATTGGCCAACTGTTCATCATCCAGTACATCGCACTCGACGGCCAAGGCATCTACCCCGAAAGTTTTTGCCTCGATAACAGCGGCATCAATGTCACTGCGGGTGCGCGCTGCAAACACGACACTGGCACCTGCTTCGGCAAAAACCAACCCCGTTGCCTTGCCGATACCTTTACCGCCACCGGTCACGATGGCCACTTTGCCTTTAAGTGAAAATGCTTCCTGAATCATTCATATCCCCTCTGCCGAGTTTTAAAATTCACGCCTGTCGATTCCCGAAAAAAAGGAGGCTGAGCCCGCTTTTTGTTTGAATGCCTAGAGCACCATTTCGGCAAATTGCTGGATTGGTGTAATGTCATTCTGGGCATCATCAGAACGCCCTATCATCATGGTAGTGACATCGGATTTCTTCCAGTCCTGAATACGCTCCTTAATGCGATCCATCGGCCCGCACAAGGAGATTTCATCAGCAAGGGCATCGGGCACAGCCTCAATGGCCTCCATGTGCTTGCCTTCGAGATAAAGGTCCTGAACTTCCTGTACATCAAAGCCCATACGCTCCATCAGGTTCTTGTGGAAGTTTTCATCCTTGGCACCCATACCGCCAAGGTAAAGCCCCAGCATCATTTTTACCGGTAATAAAGCCGCTTTCAGATCGTCGTTCACATTCACCTGAACCATTGCTGCAATTTCGAAGTCATCCTTTTTATTTTTTAATGACTCGTCAAAAATATTCATCCGATAGGGGGAAACGAAAATCGGGAACCAGCCGTCGGCTATTTCAGTTGAAAGGGCAATGTTTTTGGGCCCTTCTGCCCCCATATACACAGGGATGTGCTTGCGAAGGGGGTGCGTAATGGATTTCAGTGGCTTGCCAAGACCCATTGAATTCTGGCCGTTGAAAGGCAGCTGGTACTGATTGCCCTGGAATTGTACGGGTGCTTCACGGGCAATCACCTGACGGAAAATTTCCATCCATTCGCGCGTGCGCTCCAGGGGTTTGCGAAAACCCTGGCCATACCAGCCCTCGACAACCTGCGGCCCCGAAACACCAATACCACAGATAAAACGGCCTTCTGACAAGTGATCCATGGTCAGTGCTGTCATTGCAGCGGCGACGGGTGTGCGTGCCGAAATCTGCATAACAGAGGTGCCCAGCTTGATTTTTTTGGTGTGCGAACCCAGCCAGGCCAGCGGCGATATACAATCGGAACCATACGCCTCAGCTGTCCAGATTGAATCATAGCCCAGATTTTCTGCCTCCTTGGCTATTTCAATTGCGTGGTAAGGGCCACGGTTCCAGTAACCCAAGTGCAAACCCATTTTCATATTCAACCCCTTTTACTCATGATTTTAACTGTGGCTATTTCACCATTTCATCGGGTAAAACGCCAATAAGGGTTTACCTAGCAAACCACAATTTTCCGTTTTTAAAGAAAACCGTAATGGCAAGTAAGTACAAGCGACTATTGAGCCGACAGCACTTCAATTGCATCATGTTAATAAAATTAAGGTCAGGACTTTATTTTGACAATAAAAGACAAGAAATCCGGCGGGGCACAGGCTCATCAGATTCGCGATCGAATAGAAGCAGGTTTTGGTGCGTGGGGGTTGTTTGCTTTCAGGCATGCCTGGGCCATCATTGCACTCAGTATCGTCATCCTCGGTGGCATGATGACGCAGTTACAGTATATCCGCATGGACACTTCCACCGAGGGTTTCCTGCACGAAGATGCTCCTATTCGCGTAGCCTACAACAAATTCCGGCACCAGTTTGGCCGGGATGAACGACTGCTGGTTATTGTCGAATCGGAGAACGGCGTGTTTCAGGCCGACTTCCTTGAAAAGCTTCGCGACCTGCATGAAGACCTGGCCCAAAATACGCCCAAATTGCAGGATATTAAAAGCATCATTAATGCGCGGGATACTTTCGGCAGGGAAAACGAGCTGGTTGTGCAGGATCTCTTTGAAGACTGGCCTGATACCAGTGAAAAACTGGAAGCCATCAAGCAGCGCGCACTTTCCAACCCCAATTACATCAACAACTTCATTTCCAAAGACGGGAAAATAGCCACGATTCTGATCGAGAATGATGCCTACAGCTCGATCGGCCAGGCATTCGACCCACTCGCCGAACTGGATAGCCGCTTTGACGCGGTCGACGATGAAAGCGAAGACAGTTACCCGCCTTTCCTCAGTGGGGAGGAAAACACAGAAATTGTGCTGGCCGTAGAAGCCATTCTGGAAAAACATCGTCAACAAGGCCTGAAAATCCAGGTTGCCGGCACACCACTTATGGTTTATCTGCTGATGGATATTCTCGGCAAGGACATGACAAAGTTCACCGGCCTGTCGATTATCGTTATCGCCCTGTTTCTTTTCCTGTTATTCCGTCGCCTCGCCATCGTATTCCTGCCACTGCTGGTCGCCATACTCTCGATGCTGTTCACAGTGTCATTCATGGCCTGCATTGATATCCCTTTATCCACTGCCATGCAGATCATGCCTTCCTTCTTGCTGGCCGTGGGTGTCGGCAACTCCGTACATATTTTCACCGCATTTTTCCAGGCGGTAAATCGCGGAGATGGCAAGCAGGAAGCCCTCGCTCATGCCATGCAGCACTCGGGGCTGGCGGTTGTCATGACAAGCCTCACCACGGCGGGCGGCCTGGTTTCATTCATCACCGCCGATGTGAAGCCTGTTGCCGATTTCGGCGTGATAACGCCGCTCGGTATCATCAGCGCACTGATTTTTTCCATCGGGTTGTTACCGGCACTGATTGCCGTTTTCCCGATCAAGGAGGGTTTGCGAGAAAGGGAAACACCCAGCCTGGCACTTCGCTTCCTGCTTGGCTGTGGCCACCTCGCTTCGACCAGACCCTGGACGGTTATTTCGGGCTTTGCAGCCGTTCTCGCGGTCTCGGCTTTCTACATGATACAGGTACCCTTTTCACACGATCCGGTAAAGTGGTTCCAGAAAGACCATCCGTTCCGGGTCGCCACAGAAACCCTCAACGACCGTCTGGGCGGCGGCATGTTCCTTGAGGTTTTGATCGACACCCAAAAAGAAAACGGCATACAGAACCCGGTTTTACTCCATAAAATCGACGAGATTTATGACTACGCCGCCACCATTAATGAAAACAACATCTACATTGGCAAGACAGTATCAATACTCGACATCAACAAGGAATTACACAAGGCACTCAACGAGAACCGGGAAGCGTTCTACACAATTCCAGACAACCAGCAGTTGATTGCCCAAGAGTTACTGTTGTTCGAAAACAGTGGTGCCGATGACCTGGAAGAACTGGTTGACAGCCAGTTCAGCAAGGCGCGTATTACCATGAAACTCCCTTTCATTGATGCCATTAATTACGGGCCATTTCAGTTGAAGTTTGAAAAAAAGCTCAAGGAGATCATTGGCGACAGCGCCAGCGTAACGGTAACAGGTTTGATGGGCATGATGGGGGAAACGCTTTACGCACTGATTTTTTCGATGGTAAAAAGCTACATCATCGCCTTTGCCATCATCACACCTTTAATGGTGATGCTGATCGGCTCATTCCGCGTCGGTCTTGTCAGCATGATCCCCAACCTGACGCCCATCATCATTACCCTCGGCCTGATGGGGATTTTCCATATACCCCTGGACACTTTTACCTTGCTGATTGGCAGTATTGCACTTGGCCTGGCGGTGGATGACACGATTCACTTCATGCATAATTTCCAGCGTTACTACAAGCGCTCTGGCAATGCCGAACAGGCTATCCACCAGACACTGCAAACAACGGGACAAGCCATCTTTTTTACATCACTGGTTCTGTCAACCGGCTTCTTTATTTTTACACTGGCGACCATGCAAAACATGATTCATTTTGGTCTGCTCACGGGTTTCTGTATTATTATGGCCTTTCTTTCCGATGTCTTGCTTGCTCCCGCTCTGGTGACCCTGCTGGCAAAAATCAGTGGCGAGAAAGGCCTGACCTGAAACGAAGTTTCAAACCCTTTTTATCGACTCAAAGGTAGAGCAATGAACTATTTAAGCAATTCAAAAACCTTTCTTTCCACATTGGCGTTGAGCGCATTGATCATTTTTCCGGCCTTTGGTGCAGATCCTGCAAGTGCAAATATGACCGCCAGAGAGATTATGGAAAAAGTTGATGCCGTGGATGACGGCAACAATGCCACCCAGGATATGGAAATGATTCTGGTCGATAAAAACGACAATACCCGTGAACGCCTGTTGCGTTCATACCGAAGAGACGCCGGCCCTGATGGAGAAGACACCGAAAGTATCATGTTTTTCCTGAGCCCGGCCGATGTCAAAGACACAGGCTTTCTCACCTATGACTACGACGATATCAACAAGGATGACGACCAGTGGCTCTATCTGCCGGCACTGAAAAAAACCAAACGGATTGCTTCATCCGACAAGAGCGGCAGCTTTATGGGCTCCGACTTCACCTATGCTGACATGACAAAACGCAATATTGATAATTACGACTATAAAATCCTCAAGGAGGATGAGGTTGACGGCCACAAGGTCTGGGTAATTGAGTCCACACCCAATAACGAAAAGGAAATGGAAGAAACCGGTTACACCAAAAGCGTGGCTTTTGTGCGCCAGGATAATTTCATTGTTGTTCGTGGAGTAAACTGGGTCAAGAAAGGCAATAAGTTAAAGTATATGGATATCCAGAAGCTCGAACAGATCGATGGCATTTGGGTTGGCACCGAAATCATGATGAAAACCACCAAAGGCAAAAAAACAGAGCACAAGACCATCATTCGCGCAAAAAATGTTCGTTTCAACCAGCCGCTTGACGATGAAATTTTCAGCCTCAGACAACTTGAAAAAG
>JAGRJA010000117.1 GCA_020443005.1 Pseudomonadales bacterium | reverse complement strand
GGTCGCGCCTCCGGCATCTGGCAATTCATACCGAGCACAGGCAAACATCAGGGTTTGAAACAGGACTGGTGGTATGATGGCCGCAGAGATATCGTTGCCTCGACAAACGCTGCGCTCAATCTTTTACAAGGGCTGCACGACCGTCTTGATAACGACTGGCTACTTGCCCTTGCCGCCTATAACTCAGGGGAAGGTACTGTTTCCAGAGCGATGAAACGCAACAAGGCCAAGGGAAAACCAACGGATTTCTGGTCGCTGGACCTGCCGCGAGAAACTGAAGCGTATGTTCCCAAATTGCTGGCTGTGACCCGTCTATATGGCGCTCCGGATCAATTCGATCTCGCCCTGATGCCACTGGAAGATCAGCCTTATTTCGATATTGTTGACATCAGCTCGCAAATTGACCTGTCACAGGCAGCCAGTCTCGCCGAAATCGATATTGAAGAACTCTACCTGCTCAACCCCGGATACAACCAGTGGGCAACCCACCCTGATGGCCCACACCGGCTTCTTGTTCCCGTTTCACAAAAAGCTATTTTTGAAAACGCTCTCGAGGCCTATCCGGCCAGCGAGCGGGTAACATGGGAGCGTTACACGATAAAGTCTGGCGACAGCCTGAGTACCATTGCCAGAAAACATCGAACGACTGTTGAAACATTGCAGACCGTTAATAAACTCAGGGGCAACAACATCCGGGCAGGAAAAACGCTGCTTATCCCGACCGCCTCGGCATCCAGCAAATACTATAGCCTGAGCCAGGAACAGCGTTTGCAGAGAATTCAGGCAAAAACATCCGGCGTCAGTGGCTCCCGCAAAGTGGAGTATCGGGTTTCATCGGGAGACAGTTTATGGAGCATCTCACGCGACCATAATGTCAAGGTAAGTTCGCTTGCGAAATGGAATGGCATTGCCCCTAAAGACATTCTTCGCCCCGGACAAAAGCTGGTGATATGGGTTGCACCTTCCGCTGTAGTCACATCCACACCAGTGACACAGAACCCCATTATCAGAAAACTTTCCTACAGTGTCAGAACGGGTGACTCACTTGCAAGGATCGCCGATAAATTCAATGTAAAAATAAAAGACATCGCCAGCTGGAATTCGTTAAACACTTCCAATTATCTCAAACCCGGACAGAAACTGACGCTGTATGTTGATGTAACGAAGGCTTATTAAACCAGGCGACACCTAAAAATCAGAAAAGACCGCCACAAGATTAATCGTCAGTGAAAGTTTTGGCTCAAAATCATCCTGACGCTCAAAATTCAACAAGGGTGACACATTCATAAACAACCACCCCTTATGAATATCTTTCCTGTATTCAAGCATCAGGATATAACGGGTGCTTTTCCATTCGGGGCGAGAATTCGCAAACGCACCTATGCTGTATTGCACCGAACTTTTTTCATCAAGTGGCTTGAAAAGGGAAATAATTTCAGCCCATTCAAACGCGTTATAACGATCCTGAAATTGCAGATCGCTCAAAATGCGAAACACATAGTCTTCAGCGACAGCCCTTTCAAATGACAAGGCTGACTCTTCTCCCCAGCCTTTTTCATGGTCGTACCATAGCTGCTGATCAAAATGTGAGCTCCACACATCACCAACCGCAATACCCCGACCAACCCTGTACTTGAAGACAGGGTTGAAGGGCAATTTTGGTTTCATCCCCACAGAGGTCGATGTAGTCCAGTTCTTTCTCCCTTTCTCGTACTCCAGACCCACCTCTGTATCGCTGTTTCTGGCCGGTGATGATGGTACAGCTTTTGTCGACAGATCTCGGGTGCTATCGGCCCTGCTGTCGAAAAACACCCGTATTTTCTTTTGTGTATTCGGCAAATCGAGTTTGCCCTTGATTCTGAGGCGGGTGTCCGTATCACCGCCTTCCTCAAAATAGGATTCTAGCCTCAATTTGACATAGCTCTTGTTTTCGGTCTCGGTAATGCTGTTACCTGAAAAATAACTGTCCAGACCCGTCGCCAACCTGACGACCTTTCGACTAAGATGCAGATGCTTTCTGTCAACATTCTCCATAACTGAAGAATAGGTGCTGGTTTCTTGGCTCACACCCTTACTGTCGTCACTGGCATAAAGACTGCCACAAAAAAACCAGGATAAAATAATAACCTGTACCGGCAGCCATCGTTGAGTAATCGGGTGTCGCTTCATGGTTCGCAGTATACCCTCGCTGACAAAATGAAGAGAAGAAAACAGCGGATTGAAATAAGCATCTTTCAATCTGGAAGACAATGGCGCTAGCTGTTAGTGTATGCAGATCAATGGGAAACAGATATCTCTATGGCAAATTATTTTCTGCGCCGTCTTTTGCTGATTATACCGACCTTTCTGGGCATCACCCTGCTGGTTTTCACTATCACCCGATTCGTTCCAGGTGGCCCGATCGAACGAATGATTACACAGGCGCAACTCGCCGGTGAAAACAATCAAATGCAAGTGCGTTCAGATGGAGTTGGTTCTTCCACGCTTTCAGAAGAACAAATTGCAGAATTGAAAGCCTTTTACGGCTTTGACAAGCCCCTGGTCGAAAGTTACTTCATCTGGCTTGGCAAAGTAATGGTTTTTGATTTGGGCGTCTCCAGTCGGTACAACGAACCGGTTTGGGACATCATTGTAGAAAGATTCCCGATCTCTATATTTTATGGTGTAACCACGCTGGTATTAACCTATGCCATTTGTATACCTCTGT
>JAGRJA010000116.1 GCA_020443005.1 Pseudomonadales bacterium | reverse complement strand
GTTTTTGAACTTTGACAAGTGGAATTCCGTAGTAACTGTGTTTGTGAAGAGGTATTCTAACCGAATATTATCCTGAGTTTCATGCCAGACGGGGTGATTTGTGTTTACTTGGCAATTGAACCTGCTCTTTCAGGCAAGGAGTCAGAAATGGCGCTGAATTTCTTGAGTCGTCGTGTCTACAAGCTGTTTTCTGCATTGTTTTTTGTTTTGTCCCTTTTTTGGTCTGTTAACAGCTATGCGCGCAGAACGGTTGATGATGACAAGGTTTTTTTTGTCATCGCCAATGTCGAGAATACTGTGGCTCATGAAATGGCTCATGTCATTATTGATGAGTTTCAGGTGCCTGTACTGGGCAATATGGAGCTTGCCGCAGATCAACTGGGCTTGCTGCTGTTTTCCTCTCTGATGATCAATGTTGATAAATTTCCTCAGGGCAAAATGGAAATCATGCGAGCCATTTATGATGAGGTCCGGCTGGAATGGGGTAGCAAAAAAGATACTGACAAGCGTGACTACACATCCATTCACCCTTTTGAGCCCCAGCGTTTTTACGATATTGCCTGTCTTGTTTATGGCAGTGACCCGGTAGCTCTTGAAGAGATCAGGGAGTTTGTTGGTATACCCTATAGCAGGTCTTTTTATTGTCGTGATGAATACGAAGTTACCCAGCAATCGGTAAGCTGGGTGATTAGTCATCTGGGGCGCAAGACAGCCTATGATTCTGCCGAGAAAAAAATCACAGTTGTTTACGAGCAGGCTGAGTCTGATTTGTCAGAAGAGCTTAAAAAATGGTTGCAGACGAGTGCGATCATAGATTCCATAGCTCAGCGGGCCGAGGAACTTTTCGAGTTTCCTCGCCCAATCACCATTTCCGTGGCCGATTGTCAGCAGCCCAACTCAATGTGGTTGTCGGGTAAGGGAGAGGTTGTTCTTTGTTATCAGCTTTTGGAGCGCTACCTGTATCTGGCGCGTTTCAGGGACAGTGCCCCTGAAGATATTCTTGGGCAGGATGAGTGGAGTGCATTTTGTATGCATGAAAGCATCGCCAATCACTATTCGGGTTATTGCAATGCTGTGGTAACACCCGACCAACGGCTGACAGAATGATGACAGGGTCTTTGGTGTCTGACGATGATATTTTAATCCTCCCGCTTTTGACCAAGGTCAGTAAAAATCAAAAGTGATTGCGTAGAATGAAACCCGTTTTATTCAGGCTGGAAGCTGAAGTGTCTGACGCTGTTCGCGATATTGAAAACGGGCAGGATGTTGGTATTCTGGTGGACCGTTTTTATGATAAGGTGCTTGCCGACCCCTTGCTTGCCCCGGTTTTTCTCGATGTGGCCGGCATTGATATCCTTGAGCATACAGTTCATATCAAGGCCTACTGGCGGAAACTTTTGTTAAACGGTGACGATTATCATCGTCATACAATGAATATCCACAGGCGACTGGCTGAAAAAACCCGTATAACGGCGAATCATTTTGATCGTTGGCTGGCGCTGTTTACAGAAAATATTGATGAGCTATTTCAGGGTGAGAATGCGGAAAGAGCCAAGAAAGTTGCAGGTCATATTGCTGAGAATATGGCGAGAGTTATGATACGATAGCGAGCTGTTTTGTAGTCTTAAGTTTAAATGGTTTTTTAAGTGAAGATTTTTTCAAGAGGAGGCGACTATGGCCTATAACAAATGGGAATGTGTAATTTGCGGCTTTATTTATGATGAAGAGAAAGGCTTGCCGGAAGAGGGTATAGCGCCTGGTACAAAGTGGGACGATGTTCCCGATGACTGGGAGTGTCCCGAGTGTGGGGTCAGCAAATTTGATTTCGAGATGGTTCAGATCTAGAGCTCCTCTTCCAAACAGTAGTTCTACTGACAGATCAGCCCGGAAAAAGCCGCTAGAATTAGCGGCTTTTTCTATTTGTGAGTTCGCCATGCCTGGCAAAACCAACATTTTTATTGACGACAAGAGTCGCTTTGCTGTATCGATTCTGATGCTCAATATCATCGCCTATGGCATTGTCAACAATGTGCTGTTTACGCTGTTTCCACTTCTTGGTACGGAGTTGGAAATGTCTGCCAAGGAGATTACTTTTATTGGCACGCTTGCTGCACTCACGATTTTTCTTGTCAGTCCGTTTTGGGGGCGAAAAAGCAGTGAGTGGGGTAGAAGGAATACGATAGTTATCGGTATGGCAGGCTTTGCCTGCACAGCTTTTTCGCTGGTTTTGATTCTCAGGGCGGGGTTTTCCGGTCAGTTGCAAGGAGGAGTGCTTTATTTTTGTCTCACACTTTCTCGTGTTTTGCAGGCGCTTTTACTGGCAGCCATGTTGCCCGCAGCAACCGCTTATATTATTGATGTCACCAGGCCTGAAGGAAGAACCGTCGGGTTAAGCCGTATTGGGGCCTCGCATGGTATTGGTTTCATACTTGGGCCGACACTGGTTTCTCTCTCTGTTTTCGGTCTGATGGTT
>JAGRJA010000115.1 GCA_020443005.1 Pseudomonadales bacterium | reverse complement strand
GGGCATTCGGATAGCCTGTTATTTCAGCATTCAAACTGAAGTTATTTGCCTTGTTGGTCACCGAAAGGGGATGAATGTTGATAAGCAGGTTTTTAATGTCAATTTCACCTGAGGCATGTAATTCGTAATTCATCACTTTTGCTTTCAGGGATTGCAGGTTGAGAGAGTGGTATCTGGCGGTTGCTGTCAGGCTGATGTTTTCTACACGCGTATGGCCTTTTTCTTTGTTATTGCTGTAACGCAGCTCTGGCAAAGAAAGATTTTTTATGCTGACCGGCAACGGTAGTGTGAATGTCAAAGGTTCGCTGTCATTTTTATTGGGCGGCTGTTCAATAGTCAGTGATTGGGCTTCAATATTCCTGATGCAGACTTGTGCGTAAAGCAGGCATGCAGGCTGCCATGAAAGCTTCAGTTTATGCAGTTGATAAAGGCTTTCACCCTGTCGATAGGAAATGTTTTCTGCAGACAGATGACCTTCAAAGTTGTAATCCAGCTGCTCTATTACAAGTGAGGGGATGAGATGATTGATTTTTTGGTTGACCCAGTCTTTACCCTGTGAACTGTTAAGGAATGTCCAGAAGCTCACGCCGGCGAGGGTGATCAAGAAGAAGAGTGAGCTCAGGAATAAAAACCAGAATTTCAATTTTCGCAATACATTTTTTTTGTACGCGCCAAGCGATATCATAGTGGCAAACCGATTGAAAAATGCAGACGCCAGCGATCGGTTGTTGCATCGTTAACTGGAAAGGCGAGATCTGTCTTGATATGGCCTACCGGTGATAGCCATTTCAGACCCGTGCCGATACTGTGTTTTATGTCTTCATCCTGTTTGTTATAGGCTCGTCCCGCATCAGTGAACAAGGAGATTCGCCAATTTTCTTTGAATCGATAGCTGTACTCGAAGCTGGTGATATTCAGGTATTTTCCGCCAATGGATTGCTGGCTATTATCGACGGGAGAAATGGATTCATAGGCATAACCCCTTACCGATTGGTCACCTCCGGTAAAAAACCTCTTTGATACAGGCACTTTATCGATATCCGGCGTGATCACGGCACCCAGTTCAAAACGGCTGATCAGTTGTTGGGTTGGCGTAAAGCTGTAAAGCCATGAAACGCCACTTCGCAACGACATAAAGTCTGTTTCGGAACCGAGCCAGCGCGTGCTGCCTGCTGTTTCAAACCACAGTTTGAGGCCCGATTGCGGGTCGCGGCCTTTTTCCAGTTTTCTGTATTGCCAGCTTGCACCCGGCACCCAATGACTGACTTTTTCTGTGGCAAGATTCCCCGCCTCGTAGAGCTCATGCTCAAAATCCATTTTCAGATTTTGTTGCCAGTTTCTGCCTAATGTTCTGTATTGTGACAGTGATGTTGTGATTTTTTCCGAGCTGGAATCGTCAAACTGGCGATTTTCATACTTTACGCCCAGGCGCACGAAATTATTCAGCGGGTGGGGTGTCGGTATCTTGTAGCTGGTTTCAAGCTTGATGTTTTCCGGTGACAGAAACAGGCTGTTTTCCAGACTGTGGCCCTGATTATTGGTTTTGGGTTGAAGCCAGTTAAACCTGAGTCTTGGCCCGGTGTCTGTTCCATAGCCACTACCTATTTCAAAAAGATGGGACGGTTGTTCCTTTACCATAATCTGCACATTCATGACCTTCCTGTTTTTGTCATCGAGGCTGTTTTGGGTCTGGAACTCAATGCCCGAAAAGTATTGCGTGTCTATTAATGTTTTGTGCAAATTCATCAGATGAGTGCGGGAGGCAATACTGCCGGATTTCTCCGGCAACAGTTTTTCAAGTAATGTTGTATCGAGCGTCGTGCCGCTGTAGCTGATAACGCCGACATAAAATTGCTCATTGCTATCGATAGATAATGTCGCTTCTGCTGAAAGATTTTCAACATCGACCCTGATTTCACTTTTTACAATGTGACTTTCAAGATAGCCTGCATCGAACAAAGCCAGCAGCAAGTCGTTTTTAAGATTTTCCCAATCCTTGTGGTTCAGTGCGGCCCCGGTTTTAAAGGCTGTTTTGGCGATGATGTTTTCAACTTCGGGTAGTGACTGTGCGCCTCCGAGGACCTGGATATCCAGACGCGTGACGCTTACGGGCTCGGATGCTTTTATCAGGATGCGAAGCTCATTTTTGACGATTTTCCACTGGTAATCCGGATCGTAGTAACCGTAAACATTGGCGCCTTTTTCTATCGCATCGGCAATGGTTTCACCGAGTTCTGCACGGTTTGTCGAGTGATCAAGATCGCCCAGTAGCAAGCGGATATTTTCACTGACACGCGAATCCTTATGATCAATTTTAATGTCGAGATTCTGTGCGTTGCAGTTAATGAAAAAAAAGACAGAGAAAAACAGTGCGAGTGTACAGGCGAGTGCGCCTGAAACGCGTTTGGAAAATATACCGTTTTTTTCAGGCATCTTTTCCGTAGAGTGGAGAACTCTTCAATAACTGTTTTCGAATAATACTTTTCAGTGGCGCGACGAATGGCCTTATGAATCGGTATTTGTGATTTAGCTCCTTCCTGAAATCATTCAGCGTCGTGGTCTGGAACTGTAGAATGCGCTGGCTTTCCTCGGTGTCCATCCAGTCTGTGTAATAGGGGTTGTCGCCAAATGCTTCTGAGGGAAGTTTTCCAATACCCAGCGCCTCCGGTGTGATACTGACGAAGTCGCACCATGTTGTCTGGCAGTCTTTTCCCCCACCCAGAAAGAATGTTTTTCCCAATGCTGCCTTGCTGCTTATGGCATGCGACATCGCCAGTGCGACATCTCTGGGATGAATGTATTCAACACGGGCATTTGCCGCAACGGCGAACATCATTTGCAGCATGGTGTTATTGTCGTTTCCTCCTTTCACGGTTCTGCCGTCAAGGCAGGCGCCTATTCGGACGATAACCCAGTTGAGCTCGCTTTCATGAAGCATTTTTTCACATTCAATCTTGTGTCCGGCATAAATATCTTGAGGATCGAAGGGTTCGTGTATGCGACGGGGAGGTTCCTGGTGTTGCTGATAACCATGAACGGAAATCGACGAGGGAAAAACCAGGCAGGCTTCGGGATTGTGGTTTTTCATGGCATTGATGATATGGGCGGTTCCTTCCACATTGACCCGGTGAGCCAGCACCGGGTTTATTTCCGACAGTGGCGGAATGATTGCGGCATTATGAATAATGGCATCAACAGTTTTTACTGCTTTGGAAACAGCCTTTTGGTCGGTTATATCGCCCCAGATAACATTGATGTGCGAGCCGAATATTTTTGCTGTTTTACGGTTGGCCTTGTTGTCGAGGTCAAAGCAGTCTATTTCATGACCTGCTTTGAGAAGAGCCTGAATAACCTCATAGCCGATCGTGCCAAAAGGGCCGGTGAGTAGCACTTTCATTGTGTTCTCCGTGCGATTCTCCGAAAAGGCAATTATCGCATGGAATATGTCTTCAAATCAGGCTTTCTATCAGTAAGCGTTTTTCTTCCCGGCTCAGGCTTTTTATAGCGGCTTCACGCTTGCTGGCAGCACTTCTGTCTGGCTGTTGTTCGGTGTAAACAAGCGCTCTCGGTTTTCTGCCTCGAAAAAAACGAGCGCCGCCCTTGCCTGAAAGGTGTTGCTGCCAACGCCTGTCGATATCGGTGGTGATACCCGTGTACAGGCGGCCATCACTGGCTTCGATGATGTAGACTTGCCATGTCTTCTTTTCCGTTTTGTTCATTTTTATGCCGTCGATGAATACTGTTCGTTACAATAGCGTTTTTTACCGTGTTAATGAAGTTAAGGCGGCTATTGTATGGGGTTCGGAGAAGGGTGCAGGTGAAATTATGCTAATCAGGTTGAAGGGATGACAGATCAGAATTTTGACCCCCTGGCAGAGCGGTTTGCCAAACGGATTTACGGTAGCGAGAAGGGCGAGATTCGTCTGGCAATCGTCTGGCAGCAATTGCTTGATGATTTTCCCGAACTTGTTGAAGGCAGGCCACTGCGAATTCTTGATATTGGTGCAGGCATGGGGCAGGTGTCATTGCGCTTGGCAAAGCTGGGTCACTCTGTAGTGTTGACAGACCCTTCTATCGAGATGCTGCATCGGGCAAAGGCGGCCTTTGCCGAAGCAGGCTTCGACCCATCGCAACAGCCGGAACCGCTGCTTGTCGATATCGACTCAAGACAGCCACAGTTTGTAAACAGTGCGTTGCAAGCGCTACCTGCAGCCTGGTCAGGCCAATTTGATCTGGTTGTTTTTCACGCGGTGATGGAGTGGTTGGCTCAACCGTTTGAAGGTCTTGATGAAGCTCTCCGGTTTGTTGCGCCTGAAGCAGGGCGGGTTTCAGTGATGTTTTACAACCGTCACAGTCTGGTTTTCCGGAATGTGATTCGGGGTAATTTCCGCAAGGTTCAGTCGCAGTCTTTCAAGGGAGATGAGGGAGGGCTGACACCTCAAAATCCCTTATTGCCGGAGGCGGTCAAGGTGCGACTGGAAGCAAAGGCTATCGATATTCAAAGCGTGACAGGCGTCAGGGTTTTTACGGATTACATGAACAAGGCGCTGGATCGCAGTCTTGACGATAAAATTGCCATCGAACGCTTGTATTGTTGTGAACAACCTTATGCCAGTCTGGCGAGGTATGTTATGTATAACGGACGAACCCATCCAGAACAACATTGATATGTTGGTGAAATCGGGTACAAGGCAGAAAAACACAGAAAATAACCGGGGCGGCGCTTGCCCTTTTTTCAGTAAGGGCTGTTTATATGCCGATATTAACCAGAATTTCCATGATATCGCGAGCAAGACCGGCTGCTTTGGGGTGGTCTTCCTCAATGTCTTCAATCAGTGTTTCAATGGTTTGCAGCATGTCAGGGTCGGTTGGTGCGGGTTCATTGATGTTGTGAATATGTAACTTCATGTCATCGAGCAGTTGCTGTTGTTGGGGGCTGACTTCCTCGTCGCCAAAGCTGTCATGCAAGCGTGTGATAAGGTTTAAAAGCTTTTCTTTTGGCATGTTCTGCTCCCTGTCACTGTTTGGCGGTTTGCCCGATACCCTGTGCGTGATTAACGACCGGGTTTTATTCCCTGATAGCGTTAACTGTCGAACAGGCGGAAGGCGATTCTAGCCTGTTCTTGTGTCGAAAGCACGATAGAAATCAACAAAGGGTGGCTAAGCGTTTTTTTGGCTTGATAGGCTGGAAATGGATCAGGCAGTCTTTGAAAGAAACTTTTGCCCGATCAGTGTCATCAAAGCCGGAGCCAGAATAATGTCGGCCAACAGCGCCATAATAATGGTGAAGCCGGTTAGCAGGCCGAAATTGCTGAGATTATGCATGCTTGAAAGCAGGTAAACAAAAAAGCCGCTGCAAAGTACAACCGATGTAATGAACATGGCTTGCCCGGTCGTGGCCAGTGTCCTGCGCACCGCCAGGTGGTTATCGCCGGTTTGTTCGTAAAAGCGCCGGTAGTTGTGCATGAAGTGAATGGTATCGTCAACAGCCAGGCCAAGCGCAATACTGCCTGTCAAAAGCGTGAAAGCATCCATGGGGAAGCCGCGCCAGCCCATCACTCCCAGCGTGATAATAATGGGAGTCAGGTTGGGTATCATGCTTAATAGCCCCACCCGTACATTACCGATAATCAGCATCATTAACGGGGTAATAATCAGAAAGGCCAGAATATAGGTTTTGGCGAGACTGCTCATCAGGGCATTGATAGTACCAGCCATCAGCGACATCAGACCTGTAATGGTGATGCGGGCAGTGTCACCAAAAACATTCTGGAAATGATGTTTGACCTCGTCGAGATAGGGGCCGTATTCCACTGCATCGATGGCCGGAAGCATGAAGGTCAGTCGTGCCTTGCTGAATCGGGTATCGACCACATCTTCAAGATCGTCAGAGCCGCTGTTTTCGAACAGCAGAAGTTCCTGTGCGATCAGCTGTCTGTCTTGAGGCAAGGTGTAGTATTCACTGCGATTTTCATTCAGGGCCTGATGGATTTCCTTGCTGATATCCAGAATCGAGAAAGATTTCTTGGCCTGAACATGGCCTACTTTCAGGTGTTCTATCAGGTTGTGGGCGCTTTCCAGTCTGTTGAGGAATTCGGGGCTTTTGAAGGCGTCGGTGTTGTCAGTTTCAATCAGCGCCTCCATGTAAAGTGCACCTGAAAAATACTGGTCTATATAATCACTGGCCTGTGGCAAGGGGTGTTCGTTGTCAAACCAGTGGATAGGATCGTGGGAGAAGCGGATTTGCATGGCGCTGAAGAGTGCGATGCAAATAACGGCAGCAAAAAATGCGGTGACTTTCCCGGCATGTTGTGTTGAAAAATCGGCGCACTTTTCCAGCAGGTTCTGAAGATGGGTATTGGCTTTTTTACTTTCGTTAACTTGCAGTTTTACCGGGAATACAGCGATAAGGGATGGCAATAAAACCAGAGAGAAAAACAGTGCACTTAATACCCCGATGGTGGTGATGATACCAAAGTCGACAACATGGGCGATTTCGGCTGTGGTGAAAGAGAGCAGACCGCCGGCAGTGGTGAGCCCTGTCATGACAATAGGTAAGCCCGAGTGCCCCAGTGCATGGGCGAGCGCATCTTTTTTGTTATCGCCCTCCCTGATTTTGAGAAAGAATATGGCGAAGATGTGTACCGAATTGCCGACGCCAACAGCGAGTAGAAAGGAGGGCATGCTTTGCCCGATTGGCGTAAAGGGGATGTCGATTAACGACATGATGCCAACTGTACAGGTCAGGGACACCATGGCGACCAGTAAAGGCAAAAAGATTGTGGAGACTCGACGGAATAAAAGGGCCAGAAAGAGGGCGATGCTGATAAATGAGAGGGATGTGAAAGTTTCCATATCCTGGCGCATTACACTCATCAACTGGTGTGCAATGGAGGGTGTTCCCGCAATGTGGATCACCAGGTCGTCACTGCGGTATTTATCCACTATTGCTTCCACACCGGCAACAAGCTCGGAGTTTTCCTCACCGGAAAGGAAATCAGGGTACTCCTCCTGTTGTTTGTGATTTGTATTCTCCGGCGTATCAAACCCGTCCAGCATGGCGTCAAACCCGGTTTCCCTGCCGATCAGGGTGTAGGGGTCGATATCAATACTGATGGATGTCTTGTTGCCATCGTAGGAAATCAGCATGCCCTTGTAAGTCGGGCTGGCCAGCACCTGTTGTTTCAGCTTTTCGAGCTGGGTGTTTGTTTCCGGCCAGTCTTGCATCAGGTCGCCGACCAATAACTCGTCATCCTTGCCGAGGGTTTGTCGGGCATTGATCAGCGAGGTCACCTCCTCGACATGGGGCACGCTCTCCAGTTCGGCTTGCATTTTTTTCAGGGTGTCGAGAAACTCGAAATTGAAGACTCCCCGGGCTGGCTCAAGTGTAATCAGCATTTTGTCGTCTCTGCCGAACTCATGCCTGAAGTTGTTGTAGATCACTCGCATCGGGTGACTTTCCTCGAGAAAGCTTTCTGTCGATGTGTCAACTTTAATGAATTGCGCCTGATACCCGAGGGTTAGCACAAGGAGGGTCAGCAGAGCGATATTCAACCAGGCAAAACGATAGGAGAAATACCCCCATCTCATGAAAAGCCGGTCAATGTTTTGTCGCAATTCAGATAAGGCCTTGTTCGGTTTTTTTGTCACAGGTTGATTACATGCTGAAGATTATGAGTGAGTTGTTTATCATCCGGAAAAAATGCCTGTGTTAGAATCAGTAGTTACCGTTCAGGTATCGACAGGTAGTGTTATTTTGTGAAGTGCTTCAGGTTTTGTTTCATCGCTTTGCTCACCTTGCTGGCTTTTCTGCTTTTGCTGTGTGGGCTTGTTTTTGTCTTCAAGGTGCCGATCGTAAAGCAGCTGAGTGAACATTATGCACCACCCGAATACTTTATTTTGACCGAGCTGTATGGCATTGACATCAATGCCGGTCAGGCCTCCATTGCGTTGCTGGAATTTGAAAGCGGTCATAATTCGGCGATACAGCGTATCAGTGATTTGACATTGAGTTATTCACTGCCGGAAAAGCAGCTCTACAGCTTGCATATTGAGGCGATAGAAAGCGTCTTGCCGGTTTATGATTCCGGGACTGCGTCGTCGAATGCACCTTTGGTTCTTGCTTCATTACTGCAACAGCTGTCCTCACTCGCGATTCCGGTCATAAAAATTGATCGATTGCATATCAAGAATTTCCCGCCACTGTCGGTTACGCTGTCTCAGGATGCCGGCATCAGTTACCTTCAGGTTTCGGATGAAAACGCGCGGCTTGCTGTAGCGCTTGAGCCCAGTTCGGACAGACTGGTTTTACAGGCTGCGCTGGAGAGATTTTCCACGAATGTTGTAAATGCTGCGATAGCACTGGAAAAAAAGACGGATAAGACCTATGCAACAACGGCGAATTTTGCGGTTGATGTGGGCCGCTTGCTCGATACCTTCGGTTTTTACCAAAAGTGGTTTCCGGCACTTGCCCTTGTGCTGCCCGAAGGGGTTGAGAGCCTTGAAGGAAAACTGCAAGCGGGGCTCTCTGCTGAGCTGCCTGCCGAAATCTCATCCGGATGGCAGCCCGCAGGGTTCAATGCCCGGCTCGAGGAGGGAAGCGCCCTGCAGATACACTATAACAATGAGGTATACGCCCCGGAAGGCAGTGTGACCAGCGTTCTTGTGAAGTCTGTTGTACAGGCCTATTTCGAAAAGGCAGATTCAGACTGGCTACCTTCTTTTGAAAGTGGCCGGATCGAAGTTGATACGCAGGAGTATTTTCACCAGTCTCATCTTGAGGCCAGCTTGAGTGATGTTGTTTGCGACTGGCAGGTGGCAATGAACTGTGTGGCTGACTGGCATATTTCAGCATCGGCGCTGGCTTTCGATGCGGGTGACTACCTGTTGCAAAAGCCGGAAATACAAAGTGAAGGCCAGCTTTTCTTTGAAAAAGACGGGCTACGTTTGTCCCTGTTTCCGGGTGAAGTGTTTACCGCTGAAACGGTGAATACCCTTGACCAGGTATTTATTCGCCCTTCGTTGAATGTGAAGGAAAAGGCCGGTGTGGTAATGGGAAATAGCGGTGAACACATTTCTGCCGCTTTTCCGCAACTGGTTTTGCAGTTGCCAGGCATTACCTATGAACAATACGATGTCGCCACTGTGTTGACCCTGAACGGCGTCGCCGTTGAGTTGCTTGATCAACTCGTGGTGCGTGCGCATGTTGTTTCAGACAGTCTGAATATTCGAAACCCCGATCAATGGATGCCGGTGCTGGCGTTCAAATCGGATGTGGAGATGAAAGGGCCGGCACTGACCGCAGAAGCCAGCTTGTCGACAGCAAAACAATTTCCGCTGTTAACGATAACAGCTTCACATGATAGGGATAATAGTAGTGGTGATGCGCAGCTTGTCTGGACTCATCTCGGTTTTTCTGCGATTAAACCCCTTTCCTCGGTTTTTAAACCCTGGCCTTATCCCTTTGATCTGGTTTCCGGTGAATTTAACGGCTATGCAAATGTTCACTGGCATAACGAAAATGATGTGATCGCAAGCACCGCCGAAATACGCCATGGTTTTCACGGGCTGGATGGTTTTTATGAGGATATTGGCTTTTGGGGTATTCATGGGGACATGAAACTGAAGCTGGACAGTCATAATGATCTTGTGACCGAGGATGTCTCAAAACTGATGATCAGTAAACTCGATGTCGGTTTGCCGATAGAAAACCTTGTTCTGGACTATGCGTTCAACACCGCCCGAAATGAATATCGCTTGAATAGCATGAATGCAGTGATGCTTGGCGGTGTGGTGAGTACCGCTGATGTGGTTTACCGGCAGGGTAGCGAGGAGAAT
>JAGRJA010000114.1 GCA_020443005.1 Pseudomonadales bacterium | reverse complement strand
CTGCTTGTCATCCGCACACCATGCAGATGCTATTTTCTGATAGGAAGCAGAACCCAGACCGGCGCGTGGAAAAGCAAGATAACGCACTTCTATACCCAGTGCATTAAGCTCCGGCATTTCGCTGTGCAATTTTTGGCAGTAACCACAATCCACATCGGTAAACACATTCAATACACCCTTAACCTCTCCCTCGGGAGGGAACCGAATAAAGTTTTCCAGTGGAACCTGAGCCAAAAGCGCGGCCCTTACCGGCTTTTGCTTTTCATCCATGACATCCACAAATTTTCCCGCTTCCACCCGCAGAACTTTACCATCAATCAAATATTTACCATCAACGGTAGTCAGGAATATCTGGCCGTTATTGGCCGTTACCTCATACAAACCATCAATATCGGAAGGTGAAACCGCGTCGACAATAATCATCGGATTAGCCATTTGAAGCCGTTGTTCAATAATATCGCGCAAGGCCGGCGCCTGTTTTTGTTCGGCCTTTAATATTTGTGCCTGTAACTGGGGAGACAGTATCAATAAACCCAAAAGGACCGATAACAACAAACGCATGTCTTTTCCTCTCACTCTGCTAACAACCAATGATTTCATCAACCTGAATACGCCGGTTCAGCTTTTTGATGCTATTGCGCCACTATAGCAACAAATAACAGCAACAAATAACAACACCGTAAAAAATTAAAACATGACCACAAATGATCCCTGTTCTGCAGAGATCAGGATTGCCAAGACCACTTCTTGGAACAGCCGCTGCGTTTATGGTTCCGTGATTATACTCAGCCTCTCGGATGGTGCTTTTGATGAAGACTTTTCATTCTTTCTTGCGCGATGTGTGTGTAAATCTGTGTAGTGGATAAATCGCTATGCCCGAGAAGCAACTGCACAACACGCAAATCAGCACCATGATTCAACAGATGCGTTGCAAAAGCATGTCTCAGCGTATGCGGAGAAAGCGGCTTTTCAATACCGGCCTTTACAGCATAGAGCTTGATCCTGTGCCAGAAAGTCTGGCGGGTCATTTGCTGTCGTCGCGTACTCGGAAACAATGCATCGACGAGTGCTCCATCGAGCAATACGGGTCTCGCACACTGCAGATATTGTTCCAGCCAATAAAGTGCCTCCTCCCCCAAAGGCACCAGCCGCTCCTTGGAACCCTTGCCCATGATACGAACCACCCCCTGCCGAAGGTTGATTCCGGAAAGACTCAAGGATGTCAGTTCGGAAACGCGCAATCCACAGGCATAAAGCAGTTCCAACATGGTTCGATCACGAAAACCGACAGGGTCGTTAATATCCGGAGCTTGCAGTAATTTTTCCACATCAGCTTCAGTCAGGCTTTTAGGTAATGGCCTGCCGAGCCTGGGGTTATCAATCAAGGCCGTCGGGTCTTCTGCTATTCTCGATTCACGCAAATGGTATCGGTAAAAGCCCCGCACACAGGACAGGAACCGTGCACTTGAACGGGCACTGTAATTTCTGGTCAAGCGGTAACCGAGATAGGATTGTATCTGCTGGCGACTTGCTGCGAGAAGCCCGGTTTTTTCTGCTGAAAGCAACCAACGGGCAAAACCCTGCAAATCATTGCGATAAGACGAAAGGGTATTCTGGCTAAGACCTTTTTCCATCCATAAGACATCGAGATAGCGATCGATCTCGGTAAAGCCCGCCAGCAATCGCTCATCAATGATATCAGTACGGTGTTCTGCCATTGTCACATAGTCAAGGGTTTCAAAACCCGCTGTCAAGACAAACAGAAATAAGGGACAAAAAAAAGCGGCTGTTTTCAGCCGCTTTCTTCATAATGGGTTCAGCCCAGTTTTTCCTTGATTCGAGCCGCCTTACCGCTAAGTTCACGCAAGTAGTACAATTTTGCCTGACGAACATCACCACGACGCTTGACCTGAATACTATCAACAAGTGGGCTGTAAGACTGGAATGTACGCTCGACACCGACTCCATGAGACAGTTTGCGAACAGTGAAAGCCGAATTAAGCCCGCGATTCTTTTTACCAATGACAACACCTTCAAAGGCCTGTAATCGCTGACGGTCGCCTTCAATAACCTTCACCTGAACAACGACCGTATCACCCGGCGAAAAATCGGGGATTTCCTTGCTCATTTGCCCTGCTTCGATTTCGGCAATAATTTTGTTTTTGCTCATGGTTCCAGCTCCTGTCACTCAATCTGTCAGCTCTTCAGCTCATCTAAAAACTCTTGCAACAACTCGTGCTCAAGGTCATTTAACACCCTGCCTCCGGTCTCTTTATACTGAGCCGGAAAAACACCGGTTCCTGCAAGCTGCCTGTTACCGGCAAGTTCACCGGCTTCCAATAAATCCGGTCTTCTCAACCAGGTTCGCCCAACAGATTGCTTCAAACGCCAGCGTTCTATCAAACGATGATTACCACTTAACAAAACCGGAGGTACAAGCTCTCCGTTGTAACATTCCGGCCGGGTATAGTGCGGACAATCCAGCAAACCCTCGCTAAAGGAATCCTGGGCCGCAGACTGCTCATGACCCAGCACACCCGGGAGCAGTCTCACCATGGCATCAATGATAGCCATGGCAGCCAGCTCACCACCACTGAGCACAAAATCACCCAATGACCATTCTTCATCCACTGTCTGCGTTATAAAACGCTCATCGATACCTTCGTATCGTCCGGCAATCAAAATCAGCGAAGATCTTGAAGCCAGTTCAGCAACATCCTGCTGAACAATTCTTTTTCCCTGAGGGCTCAAATACGCAACCCGTGCATCAGGCAGTGCAGCCTTGGCTGCCAACACAGCCTTATCCAGCGGCTCTGCCATCATCACCATACCCGGGCCACCACCATAAGGCCTGTCGTCGACGGTCTGGTGACGGTCTTCGCTGAAATCCCTCGGGTTCCAGCACTGCAGGGAAGCCTTTTTTTCTTTCAGCGCTCTCCCGACAACACCGGCGGCTTCCAATGAACACACCAGTTCCGGAAACAAAGTGACTACACCTATTTTCATGGGGCGCCACTCCTTCACCAATACACGCCGGCAACTTACCAGCGAAATAAACACACCTTTCACAGGCAGTCACAGGCTTGATAATAGCCTTCTGTGCAGGACTAGAATTCAGGATCCCAGTCTACAGTGATACTACCCGTTTCCAGATCAACAGCCCTGATAACGCTGTCTTGAATAAAAGGGATCAGACGCTCTCTGATTTCCCCTGCTTTAACTTCATCTTTGTTTGAACTTGCCGCAGCCTTATCGTCAACAACAACCAATACATCATTTGCGCCGGTTTCCAGCAATTCTTTTACCCGCCCAAGTCGCAAAGGGGGGGTAGATTTTTCAAAACAACTAAAAACTTCAAGGCCCTGCAAGTCCGACCAGTAATATTCGCCCTGTTCCAGAACCGGTAATTGCTCCCGGTAAACGCCCAACATACGCTGGCAGAGAATCGCAGCACTATCCCTGTTATCAACATCCCTTACATGAGCGACCCAACCTTGGCCATGAGGCCGGAAGCCCGTTATATCCAGCACTTCCCAACCGTTTTTACCCTGCAAGAGCAATGGCTTGTAACTAAAAATATTGCTAGCCGGCTCGGTGAACGAATGAACCTTAACCCATCCTTTAACACCGAAGACAGCGGTTATCTTTCCAACAACAATCGGTGATCTGGCCTGAACAGGGTCAGAAAAATGCATCTTCAGACCAGAACAAACTTGCCACCTTCTTTTATCAGGCAGCCTGCTCTTTCAATAACTTTTGTACACGCTCAGACAATTGAGCGCCCTGTGAAATCCAGTATTCAACCCGCTCACGCTCAACTTTCAATTTGGTTTCCTGCCCGCGTGCAGTCGGGTTAAAGAACCCAACCCGCTCAATGAAAGCGCCATCTCGTGAATTACGGCTATCAGTGACTGTCAGATGGTAAAAGGGGCGCTTCTTTGCACCACCGCGTGATAATCGAATTGTTACCATAATATTTTGTACTCTCGTACCCGTTCAGTGTTATTTACAAGCCGTCGGCCAACCAAAAACCTTGAAATGACCCGGCCCAAGGGGCGCGTATTCTACGCCAAAGCTTTCCTTATTGGAATAAGGCAAAGCGCGATAAAGCCGGTTTGAGTAAAAAAAAATTCAAAACCATCAAATTCAGCCAAAACCACCGCCAGGAGGCATACCGCCAGGGGGTAAACCGCCACCGGGAAACCCGCCACCAGGCATATTCCCTCCCATGCCACGCAGCATGTTTGCCATACCGCCTTTCTTGCTCATTTTCTTCATCATTTTGGACATTTGCTTCTGTTGTTTGACAAGGCGATTCAGGTCTTGCAACTGGGTACCCGACCCCTGGGTAATTCTTCTTTTACGGGAGCCATTCAACAGATCCGGCTTGCGCCGCTCTTCGGGCGTCATGGAGTTGATTATCGCCTCCATTCTGGCGAACTGCTTTTGTGTTTCATCCTGCTGCATCATCTGGTTCAGGCCGGCTCCCACACCGGGTAATTTATCCAGCAGGCCCGCAACACCACCCATGTTTTTCATTTGCTGCAGCTGGTCACGCAAATCTTCAAAATCAAAACTCTTGCCCTTTTTAATCTTTTTGGCGAGTTTTTCGGCCTTTTTCTTGTCAAGTTTTTCCTCGGCCTCCTCAATCAGGGTCAACACATCGCCCATACCCAGAATCCTGGACGCTATCCGGTCGGGGTGAAAGGGTTCAAGTGCATCGGTTTTCTCGCCAACCCCGATAAACTTTATCGGCTTGCCCGTTACATGCCTGACCGAAAGGGCGGCCCCTCCCCGCGCATCACCATCAGCCTTGGTGAGAATCACACCCGTCAGCGGCAGAGCCTCATTGAAGGCCTGCGCAGTATTAACTGCATCCTGACCGATCATGGCATCAATCACAAAAAGCGTTTCGATGGGTTTGGCAACCGCATGCAAGTCCCTGATTTCGCCCATCAAGGCCTCATCGATATGCAAACGACCCGCCGTATCGATTATCAACACATCTGCGAAGCGTTTTTTGGCCTCGGATATCGCCGCGACAGCTATGTCCACAGGCTTCTGTGCAGCATCACTGGGGAAAAAAAGAGCGCCGACTTCACTGGCAAGTGTTTCCAGCTGCTTGATTGCCGCCGGACGATATACATCAGCACTGACCACCATGACTTTCTTTTTCTGCTTTTCCTTCAGAAAACGGGAAAGCTTGGCAACAGAAGTGGTTTTACCCGCCCCTTGCAAACCTGCCATCAGTATGACTGCCGGGGGCTGGGTCTTGAAACTAAGACCCTGATTGGCGTCTCCCATGACATGAATCAGTTCATCCTGAACAATTTTTATAAATTGCTGCCCGGGGCTGAGACTTTGACTAACCTCCTGACCAATCGCCCGCTGCTTCACAGACTCAACGAAATCCTTGACAACAGGCAATGCAACATCTGCCTCAAGCAAGGCCTTCCGCACTTCCCGCAAGGTTTCCTGAATATTTTCCTCACTCAGATGGGCTTTGCCTGTAATGGATTTCAGGGTCTGTGAAAGTCGCTCTGTCAGATTCTCAAACATGAAAATAACCGGTTAATGTAAAAAGGCCGGCGATTATAACAAAAGAGAAACCAAAACTGGGCAACACAATCGCCAATGCTCAAGTTTTTCTTCAATGTAAACCCGCCTTGTGACAGAATCAGCGACTGTTCAAAAACTACCGCGCTCGGGAAACATGGAAACAGCTACCGGCATTGCCTCTCTCCTTTGCTATCTGGGGATAGCGCTGTGGCAGGGGCATGCCTTTCTGAAGGGCAACAAAGTACATTCACTGGTGCTGATCGCTGTCTCGTTTGTCGCCATCAACCTTCATGCCATCAGCGTCGCTCTGCTGATTCACCCACACGAAGGCATCAACCTCGGTTTTTTCCAGGTCTCGTCACTGATTTTCTGGGTAATTTGCCTGCTACTCTGGATCAGCAATTTCAGGCTCCCCGTAGGAAACCTGAACATTATTATCTACCCCCTGTCCGCGCTCTCGATAGCGAACTCCCTCGCCTTCACCAGTGAGCACAACCTGACCGTCACCATCGAGATCAGCATGCATATACTGGTTTCACTGCTCGCCTACAGCCTGCTTACAGTCGCCTGTATTCAGGCCTTTGCCCTGGGTGTTCAGGACAAAATGCTGCGCAACAAACATTTTCAGGGTTTTATGCGAGTGATCCCCCCTCTTCAAACCATGGAAAAGCTGCTCTTTCAGATACTCTGGGCCGGCATGGTTTTACTGACACTCTCAATCGTCAGCGGCTTCCTTTTTTTCGATAACATGGCAGAGCAGCATCTGGCTCACAAAATGTTCTTTTCCTGTGTGGCGTGGTTAATTTATGCAATACTTTTGTGGGGGCATCACCGTCATGGCTGGCGAGGAAAAAAAGCCATTCGCTGGGCAACAGGCGGCTTCATTGCTCTTATGCTGGCTTACTTCGGCTCAAAATTTGTGCTCGAATTGCTGCTGTCCTGAATCGAACAAACGGCAAAGCGCCACCCGACATCACCCAGACTATTGCCAATCGGTGCTTTCTGATTCAAGATACCGCATTGACGACAATAGCCAAGGTTTTCTTTCTTGAACGAAGCTCCGCTCGGCGCCCTTTTCGCCATCCTTGTATTACTTATTTTCTGCTCTGCGTTTTTCTCCAGTTCCGAAACCAGCATGATGTCGCTGAACCGATATCGTCTGAAACATTTGATCAAGAAAAAGCACAGGGCTGCCATACGGGCCAATAATCTGCTTGAACGACCCGATCGTTTAATCGGCATTATCCTTATTGGCAACAATCTCGTTAATATTCTTGCAACAACCATAGCAACGATAATTGCCATCAGACTGTTTGGGGACGCCGGTATTGCTATTGTGGGCGTCGTTCTTACGCTGGTTATCCTTATCTTTGCAGAGGTAACACCAAAGACACTGGCTGCACTCTATCCTGAAAAAATCGCCTTTCCTGCCAGCCTGATTCTCTCTCCGCTTCTTTATATTTTTCACCCTGTTGTATGGCTGGTCAACGCACTGTCAAACGGTTTGCTTCGCCTTTTTCAAGTTAACCCTGAAAGCAGTGACAACCATAGCCTGACCCAGGAGGAACTGCGCACAGTTGTCAACGAATCAGGCCATATGATATCCCCCCGATACAGAAGCATGCTGCTCAACATTCT
>JAGRJA010000113.1 GCA_020443005.1 Pseudomonadales bacterium | reverse complement strand
TGATTGCGTCGAAAGACTGGTTCCGCGCCTTCAATGCCGATGTTGCAAAACAGGGATGGAAAAGAGCATGAAAGCCATGATTCTGGCGGCAGGGATGGGTGAGAGAATGCGTCCGTTGACGGATAATTGCCCGAAACCCCTGCTTGAAGTTCAGGGTAAGCCGCTTTTGCAATATCACCTTGAACACCTTAAAGAAGCCGGTTTTACCGAAATTGTTATCAATCTGGCCTATCTTGGCGAGAAAATCAGGGTCTGGCTGGGCAATGGTGAGCGTTTTGGTTTGCGCGTGTTGTATTCCGAAGAGGGTGAGCCGCTCGAAACCGGCGGCGGTATTTACAGGGCGCTATCGTTGTTGGGCAGCGAGCCATTTCTGCTGGTGAATGGTGATGTCTGGACCGATTACCCGTTTGAATTGCTGGCTGCGCACCACTTGCAAAACAGGCTGGCACATCTGGTGGTGGTTGATAATCCTCTACATCACCCGATGGGGGATTTTGTGCTTGAGCAACGAAATCTTCACCTGCCAGGGTCTGGTGATCGAGCAGGGCTGAGCGTGACTTATTCGGGTATCGGGGTTTTTAGTCCGGCTTTGTTTGTCGGAGTAGACAGGGAAAAGAAACGCTTTCCCTTGAGAGATGTACTGTTCCCGGCGATAACTGCGGAGCTTGTTACGGCTGAAATGTACCGGGGGGTCTGGTCTGATATTGGAACGCCTGAGCGTCTTGCCGCACTCGACAAATCCCTTTCATTTGCCTCGGCATTTTAGAAAGTCTATGGGCTTAATCTGTGAGTGGTTTCAAGTACAATAGTGCCAACCGATAAAAACCAGGTGACCAGTATGCGTGATTTCAAAATCGCTCCTTCAATTCTTTCTGCTGACTTTGCGCGTTTGGGTGAGGAAGTTGAATCGGTTCTGCAAGCGGGAGCAGATATTGTACATTTTGATGTGATGGATAATCACTATGTCCCCAATCTCACCATCGGGCCGATGGTTTGCAAGGCCTTGAGGCATTATGGTATCGAGGCGCCCATTGATGTGCACTTGATGGTGCAACCGGTCGACCGGCTGATCGGTGATTTTGCCGAGGCCGGTGCTACTTATATTACTTTCCATCCGGAAGCGTCCCTGCATGTTGACAGATCCATTCAGTTGATCAGGGATGCCGGCTGCAAGGCAGGCCTGGTTTTTAACCCGGCTACACCGCTTGATGCCCTCGATTATGTGATGGACAAGCTGGATATGATTCTGTTGATGTCGGTAAACCCGGGTTTTGGTGGGCAATCTTTTATACCTTCCACACTGAAAAAATTGTTGCAGGCAAGGCGGCTTATTGATGAAAGTGGTTGTGATATTCGTCTCGAAGTTGATGGCGGCGTCTCTGCAGGCAATATTGCCGAGATTGCAGCACACGGTGCAGACACTTTTGTCGCGGGCTCTGCCATATTTGGCAAGCCGGATTATCGACAGGTCATTAGCGAGATGCGCGAGCAGCTGGCTTCTGTCAGACATTGATGTGAATTCTGAAAGTTGACAGCAGGCAAGCACTTGGGAAAACCCGCATCGGGCACACAAGCATTTTCTGCCGTTTTTTTTGACCTCGATGGAACGCTTGTGGACAGTGTGCCCGACCTGGCATATGCAATCGATCAGATGCTGCAGACATTGTCTCTTCCGGTAGCCGGCGTGGAAAAGGTGAGGCACTGGGTGGGGAATGGCGCTGAAAAGTTGATTGAGCGGGCATTGTTTTTTGCATTGGATGACAACGCCGCAGTTGCCGCAAGTTTTGTTTCGGCTAAACCGCTTTTCTATGAGGCGTATCAAGCCTCAAATGGCACCTTTTCTGTTTGTTACCCGGGGGTCTTGCCGACATTGTTGCGTTTGCGGGAAAACGGATTTCGCTTGAGCTGTATTACCAACAAGCCGGTGCGATTTACGCATCCGCTGCTTCGACAACTCGAGCTTGAGCCATTATTTGAAAAAGTGGTTTCAGGCGATACGCTTTCGGTCAAGAAACCTCATCCCGCCCCCTTGTTGTTTTGTGCTGAACAACTGGGTGTAGCGCCTTCGGCATGCCTTATGGTGGGTGATTCAAGGTCTGATGTGCTGGCTGCCAAAAATGCCGGTGTTCCCGTTGTAGCTGTTTCCTATGGGTATAATCACGGCGAGGATATCCGGAATGAAGGCGCAGATCATGTCATCGATCGGTTTGATCGCTTGCCGGCGATACTTCTGGAAAACCGGGCCATCAATTAGCGGATTTTTGGTTTGCCACCTGTTTTTGCAGAAAAGCGGCCAGCTCCGGGTCGTCGAAAATTTCCTGGAGTACCGCACTGGAAAGCTCGTTGATCAGTCGGGTATTTGCCGCCTCAGTGGGCGCTTTGATAAAAGTGCGTGATCTGGATGCAGAGTAGTTCCCGGCATAAGCGGTCTTGCCCCATTGCACCTTGAGCGCCATTTTTATGGTTGTGGTAATGGTGTTGGCAACAGTGCGATCGTTGGTTTCGTAGTCGATGGACTGAACGCTGAGCGTGAATTCCGGCAGTTTCTGGCTTGAGGTTTCAATCGGGTCAAAGCCCCAGCTGCTGAGTGCTTTGATAACTTCACGGGTTATGGCTTTAGAAAAAGCATTTTCGAGCTGAATAATGCTGGTATCTTTGTAGACGCCACCACGCACACCCAGAATATCGTTGCTGCGTTCATCAAGCGTTTCAACAATCAGTTGCTGCTGTTTGCCGTAGTCTCTGGGTTCAACGACGATTTGAGGTTTTATGGCGATCTGTTGCGGGCTGAGTGCGCAGCCTGAGATAGAGAGTGCAAACAGGGCTGCAGCCAGATATTGACTGCTGAAACGGGTTGCTGGGGTGAATGGCATGGGGATTCCGGAATGGTTTTTTTATCGACAATGATAATACCTTGCCAGAACGCTCAACGGAAGTCATCGCACGATGAAGTTGATTGAATTATCATTGTTGCGAGTGGTCTGATCCAATGCTTTGCTTTTGACAATTTATACTTCGGCTTGGTAGACGGCCAAACAGTTGGGCATAACCCTCGACGATGATACAGGCTTTTTTGATGCGTCAATTTCTATTTTTGCTGCTTTCCTGCTTTTTCAGTGTACCTGTATTGGCTTTGTTTAATGATGCCCCAACCGCTTTCAGTGCATCAAAAGCCAACCCATCGTTATTCGAAACATCAACAGATACCTTTCTGCCGCTCGAAAAAGCATACCGTCTGGCAATCTCCATAAATAACGAACAGAAAAAAATATACCTTGATTGGGATATTGCTGATGATTATTACCTTTATCGCCATCGTTTCGCTGTTGAGCTTTTTGTTGACGGTCAGGCAGTTGCCTCATCGACAGTATACGAGCCGGGTCTTGTGGCTTACGATGAGTATTACGAGAGAGAGCTGGAAAAGTTTTACAGGCATACCCGTATTGAAGTGAATCATGATCAGGCGATGCTGTCAGGCCTGTCGCTCAGGGTTGGTTTTCAGGGCTGTGCTGATGCAGGGCTCTGTTATCCACCCGAATACTGGAACTATCGCTATAAAGCAGATAGTGGTGTTTTTGTCAGGGCGGCTGCTGACTTGTCTGCTCAGCCCGGGCACGAACAGTTCCTGAAGGGGGTGTCTACCGTCGAGGTGATTGAGGGTGGAGACAGGGCCCGATTTGCGTTGATGTTGCTTTTTGCCTTTTTGGGCGGGCTGTTACTGAATTTGATGCCTTGTGTTTTTCCCGTGTTGTCGATAAAGGTCATGAGTTTTGCGACACATGCCATGCGTCCCGCAGTGCTTCATCGTCATGGATGGAGCTATACGCTGGGTGTTATCTCTTCGTTGCTTGTGTTTGTCGGTATCCTGCTGGCGCTGAAGGCTGCTGGCAAGGCGGTTGGCTGGGGTTTTCAGTTACAGTCTCCTGTCTTCGTCGGTTTGCTTGTCTATCTGTTTTTTATGCTCGGTTTGAGTTTTTCCGGTGTGCTCAGTTTTGGAGAACGCCTGATGAATCTGGGTTCATCGC
>JAGRJA010000112.1 GCA_020443005.1 Pseudomonadales bacterium | reverse complement strand
TTAACCCGATGATTCATATGCCTATCGGTTTTTCTTGGATGATGTATGACACGAAAGATACCGATGTTTACTTTACCGAGCCGGAACCCCACTGCAATATGCGGCGAATCCATACCCCGCGAGGCAGGGTTTTGGGTGGATGCAGCTCGATTAACGGTATGGTTTACATTCGCGGTCAAAAACAGGACTACAATGACTGGGCAAGCCAGCCAGGCTGTGAAGGCTGGTCCTACGATGACATCCTTCCCTATTTCAAACGCTCGGAAAACTTTGAGGCAGGGGCTCCCGACAAATACCACGGTTGGGGAGGCGACCTGAATGTGACAAATTCACGCGTGCATTATGAATTGGCCGATGTCTACATTCAGGCGGCACGGGATGCCGGTTACCCCTTTAATCCTGACTTTAACGGTGAAGATCAGGAGGGTGTCGGTTTTTTCCAGTTGAACCAGAAAAACGGAAAACGAATGAGCAGTGCAGCGGCTTTTCTTCAGGAAGCCCGAAAAAGACCCAACTTGACCATTCAAACTGAAGCGAAGGTGTCGAAAATCCTCTTTCACAAAAAACGGGCAGTGGGTGTGGAATATCTCAGCAGAGATGGCACGCGTCATGAAGCGGCGGCCATGCGTGAGGTCATTCTCAGTGCAGGTGCTTTTGCATCACCCCAGATTCTTGAATTGTCCGGCATTGGTCAAAAAGCAGTTCTGGAAAAGCGTGGCATTGAGCTTCATCATGAACTGAAGGGTGTGGGTGAAAACCTGCAGGATCACTACACAATTATCGTTCAGCATGGCGTGAAAAAGGGTCGGACTTTAAGTCAGGACGGGCAAATGCCGGATTTGATCGTCAGTCTTGCAAAATATGTTTTTGCCAAGAAAGGCGTGATGGCCCACCCGGCGGCGACAGTGGGCGCCTTTTTGAAAGGTGAAACCGATGAGAGGCCCAGTTACCAGATACATTTTGCTCCCGGCTCCGGTGATATAGATGAAAGTGGCAATATGCTGCCGGGGGAGACGCCCGGAGTGACTTCAACCTGTTGTGTGCTGCGCCCTGAATCAAGGGGGAGTGTCCATATCCAGAGTAACGACCCCACGCAATGGCCGGCTGTTCAGTGTAATTATCTGTCGACTGATGAGGATCGTCGTCGTATTGTCGAAGCGGTGAAAATTCAGCGGAAAATTTACGCCACTGCCGGTTTTCAGGCCTGGGCATCGGAAGAACAAAAGCCGGGTGCACAGGTGCAAAGTGATGAGGAAATTCTGGAATATTGCCGAAACGAAGGCATGAGTGTCTACCACCCGGTGGGAACCTGCAAGATGGGCGCTGCTGACGACCCGATGGCCGTTGTCGATAACCAGTTGCGGGTTCATGGCATAACGGCTTTGAGGGTTGTCGATGCCTCAATTTTTCCAAACCTGCTTTCAGGCAATACTCACGCCCCTGTTGTGGCTGTGGCTGAAAAAGCTGCAGACATGATTCTGGCTGATAAACTGGCGGCTGATCGGGATGCTTTTCAGGGCGTGGCTCCCGCCGGTGTTGAAGGCGATATCAGTAAATGCCCGTTTCACAACGCCTCCTGAAGATCGCCCGGTAACTGGAAATGACAGAAAAAGAAGAGCAGGTAATGTCGCCTTGTATTGGTATTTGTTGCCCCGATGAAAATGATATTTGCGTGGGCTGCTTTCGTACCATGCAGGAAATCACCCAATGGTGGGATATGACGGTGGCCGAAAAAAAACAGCTCATTCTTGAACTGCAATCACGCAACAAGCGCTTTAATGGCTAGCAGGCGTTGGTGTGATCGATTGATTGTTGAGTAATCGCTGTCGCTAATACCGGTGTTTCTCTTTTGCGTTCAATGCTAAAACTGTCCGACTGTTTTCGATTATTGCCACGGGGTGCACCGGATTGAGGCTGTTCATTTGCGGGCTGCTTTTTGGTGCGCACTTCTTCTGTTACCATGCCTGCCT
>JAGRJA010000111.1 GCA_020443005.1 Pseudomonadales bacterium | reverse complement strand
GCATGCGTCTTTTTCCAGGCTTGCGCAATTATGACTTCGTCAGATAGGTATTCCGCCTTAGGATGAAGCTTTCGATACTTAGACTTAATCAACTTCACTTTAGGTCTCCCGCCTCAAGCTTGTCCCAGGCCTCTAGAACCAGCCTTTGCGTCCGAAATTCATCAAATTCCCTTAACTCCTTATTTTTCAACACCCGGAATGTCTCTGAAGGGTAGTCTTCTCCCATTACATCTGTAGGGTCAAAAATATAACGGAACTCATCGCGTGTGAGGCAATATAGCTTGGCATAGTAGGCGTCGAGTTCACATTTAAGCTGATGGCGGCGCTCTGGATTGAAGGGGAATGTATCGCCGTGATAGCCGAGGTCTTCGGCAAATGGTTGTAGGTCGTTAGCAGTGTACGTAAGCTCTAGAACTCGGGGCACGATAAAGTCGATTGCAGGTTTATCGTATTGAGTTGGTCCAAGGACAGGGAGCTGCTTAATAATAAAGAAATTTAAATGCGTACCACCGACTTTATGACGCGCGACGAAGTCAAAAGGCAGCGATATCAGATTACCCAGCAAACAAGCCCAAAGCTGCGGATCCAGACCTGCATTATTGAGCATGACTGGCATATTGTTACCCACACCACACAGCGGAATCACACCAGCAATCACTGTTCTCTCGTCCGTTGCGCGACAAATATCCCGCCAACCCAATAAATATTTAGGCCGCCTGGCTTCTAACAGAGGCCAGAGTGATGACCAGAGATCATGCTGCTTCTCTAATACAGTCGCTAGTTGATCAGCCTCGACTCCAGTCAATGGGTAAGTCTGCTGCATTGCCTGGGCCTGCTGGCACAATGGTGATATGTCATTGCTAAACAAGTCGCCGCCTGTCTGTTGAATTGTTTGCCCGAGAAGCTTCTCGATCAGATCCTTAGAGGAACTAATGCCGGTTGTTTCGATCAGGTAGCCTGCAAGCCATTGCTTTAGCGAATCTGTCAGGGATAACTCATCATTTTTCTTTGCGGCGTCCAGCACGGCTTTGGGGGCCTTGGTGGTACGCAGTGTGACTTCATTTTCTGGAACCCAGTAGCGAGGAAGGCTCTGATAGGCAGGGTTTTGCTTTTCTAATAAATTGCAATCGCGGCTGGTTTCGCCATCGTTTTCGTAGGTGGCCCAGCGATGGTCATAGTGGTGAACCATTTTCGCTTCGTATAGTGGTAACGTACCTTGTGGAAATGTTTTCGATTGCTCATGGTTGAGAAACAAGTCGCTATCGGTAGACATATCAAATAGCCTTGCGAACTTAATCCCCCAGGGATTAATCTCTCCACTATTTTCACTAGATTCCCGAATCAGGACCGGAGCTGCTCTATAAATCTTTTTAGTTAGTTCCGCATCTTTCTGGGAACGAAATACCGGACATGTAAGTGTGTTGGGGTTAATCCGTGCAAATTCTTCTCCGGTTAAACTAAAACAGCGTCTCGCATCAGCCAGTTGATGGGGCTGAGTAGCAAAGAAGGTCAATTTTGCTAAGGGGATGTCGCTGCCAATTGTCAGCAAACAGAATTTGTAGCTGCGATGAACGCTCTTAAATATTGCCTCACGGTTTTCGAAATCGAACAGGCTGGCCAATCGATTCTCTTGTGCCAGCCATCCGAAGAAGAATTTAGTTGAGTCATCGGTTGCAATACCGGTGGGTACGATAACACCTGAACGACCGCGAGCGTTTATCACTTTTGCAAAATGCTCGGCGAAAAGCGCATAGAGATTAACATCTCCACGGCCACATAAGGGAAATCGACCAGATAATCGGGCAAAGGCACTGCTACCTTCTGCACTCTGTTTTGCCAATTGAAACTGC
>JAGRJA010000110.1 GCA_020443005.1 Pseudomonadales bacterium | reverse complement strand
AAAAAAAAAACAGTATTGCCACTTTATACATCGTCGACCTACAGTTTTCAAACAGCCCTGGATGTTGACGCCGATGGCGATGATGACATTCTGTTACGCAACAATACTACCGGTAAGTGGTTGGTGTTTATGCTTCAAGCCGGTGTGGTAAGCGGGTCGCAGCCTTTTGACCTTTATGCCAGCAGTGATTTTGTGTTTGCTGCCCGGGGTGACTTTGACGGCGATATGGATGACGATATTCTGCTGCGCAGTGTGACTACCGGCAAATTCAAGAAGTTTGATGTCGAGGCAGGTGCAGCAAGCTCTAGCGCAGGTTTACGCAGCCTCTATGCCGCTGCCGATTACCAGTTGCAGGTTGCAGCAGATTTCAATGCCGATGGCAAAGATGATTTGTTGTTCCGTAACGCCGTTACCGGCAAGTACACTGTCTTTTTGTTGAATAATAATATTGTGAATTCTCAGGGGCCACTGAACCTGTATTCATCCGCTACTTACAGTTTTGCCAGTGAGCTCGATGCTGATGCCGATACAGATGCTGATATTCTGTTGCGCAACGATGCTAACGGCACCTGGGTATTGTTTTCGATGGAGAATGGTTTGATTAGCGGCCAGAACTATCTGGGTGTGTATAGCGATACTAACTGGGCGGTTCAACGCTAGCGCAATTCAATTTGCCTGATAATAAACCCGGCCTTGAGCCGGGTTTTGTTTTTGTGTTTAGGGGTTGACCATAAAACTTCGGGCATTGCCAAGCAGGGTGATCAGGAGCAAGATAGAAACAGGCAGTTAACAGGAGTGAAGTACATGCATATAGCAATGATTGGTCTGGGCAAGATGGGCGGCAACATGGTGCGTCGTTTGCGACGCAGGGGTATTGAGGTTACCGGCTACAACCGCCACGCCGAGGTTCAACAGCTTCTTGCCAATGAGTGCGGTATGCGTATGGCTGAATCACTCGAAGCGAGTATCAGTGATTTGCCCTCACCGCGCATTGTCTGGTTGATGTTGCCGGCGGGTGGTGTGGTGGATGACTACCTGCAGCAACTGGTCACACTGCTGGCGCCGGGCGATATTGTGGTGGAAGGTGCAAACTCCAACTACAAGGATAGCCAGCGACGCTTTCAAACCATGAAGTCAGCGGGTATTCACTTTGTTGATGTGGGCGTATCGGGCGGTGTCTGGGGGCTTGAAAACGGTTATGCGCTGATGATCGGTGGCGAGCAGGCGGTTGTTGAAACATTACAACCGTTGTTTGCAACACTGGCACCGACAACAAATGATGGCTGGTTACACTGTGGCCCGGCGGGCAGTGGTCATTTTGTAAAGATGATTCACAACGGTATTGAGTACGGCATGATGCAGGCCTACGCGGAAGGTTTTTCGCTGATGAAAGGCAAAACCGAATTTGAGCTGGATCTGGCTGCCATTGCCGAGATGTGGCGTCATGGCAGTGTGGTGCGCAGCTGGTTGCTGGATTTGAGTGTTGATTTTCTGTCGCAGGATCAAACACTGGAAGGTGTAGTGCCGGTAGTGGCCGATTCCGGCGAAGGTCGCTGGACAGCGATGGAGGCGATTGAGCAGGGTGTGCCTTCGCCGGTGATGAGCCTGGCGTTGATGATGCGCTTTGCCAGTCAGGGGCAGTCTGCTTTTAGTGACAAAATACTGGCCAAAATGCGGCAGGGTTTTGGTGGACATGCCCTGCATGGCGATCAAAAAGAGGGCGCAAAATAATGAGCAAGCCGCCGTGTTTTTTTGTCATTCTGGGGGCGGCTGGCAATCTCGTCAGTGAAAAGCTGCTGCCCGCGTTGTATGAATTGGAGCTGGCCGGACGCCTGCACGAAGCGCTGCGTTTTCTGGCCTTTGCCCGCCGGGACTGGTCGCAAACTGACTGGTGTACCCACATGCAGGTGTTGCTGAAAGACCGCATTGGCGAAAGCTGCGATCCGGATGCGCTTGATCGCCTGACAACGCGCTTTACCTACCTGAAAGGGGATTATCTTGAGGCGGCTGCCTACCCGGCGATGAAACAGCTGATGGCCGATACGGCTTTCGAGGGCCAGGCCAGCTGTGAAAACATCGTTTTTTACCTGGCGATTCGCCCGGAAGATTTCTTGCCGGTGATCAATCGCCTGCATGAGGCCGGTTTCAGCGGCAAACAACTGCAGCACCGTATCGTGATTGAAAAGCCCTTTGGCGATGATCTTGAAACCGCGCGCATGCTCAACCTGCGCTTGCACGAGCATTTCAGTGAAGAACAGATATTCCGCATCGACCACTATCTCGGCAAGGAAACGGTGCAAAACATGCTGGTGTTCCGTTTTGCCAACTCAATGATCGAGCCGATCTGGAATCGCAACTATATCGACCATGTGCAGATTACCGTTGCCGAAAACAGCGGCATTGGCAGCCGCGCCGGCTATTTCGACCAGACAGGCACCCTGCGCGATATGGTGCAGAACCACCTGCTGCAATTGCTGGCCGTCACGGCAATGGAGCCGCCGGCCATTCTTGAGGCCAGCGCGTTGCAGGATGAGAAGGTCAAGGTGCTGCGTTCGATACGGCCGATTCCGCGGCAATCCGTGCATGCCTACACCTTTCGCGCGCAGTATGGCGCCGGGCAAATCGGCGGGCGTGATGTGCCTGCCTACCAGCAGGAAGCCGGAGTGCAGCAGCATTCCACCACCGAAACCTATGTCGCCGCCAAGTTCTATATCGACAACTGGCGCTGGAAAGGCGTGCCGTTTTACCTGCGTACCGGCAAGCGTCTGCCCGAAAAAATGTCGATGATCTCCATCCGCTTCAAACAGCCACCCTTGCGCCTGTTTCGCGAAACGCCGCTGGAGTGGATCGAGCCCAACTGGATTGTGCTGTCGCTGTATCCGGATGAGTGCATGCACCTGGAGATTCACGCCAAACAGCCCGGCCTGGAAATGAACACACGATTGGTGGATTTGCACGCGCCCTACCGGCAGGCCGGAGAGAAATCACTGGATGCCTACGAAACCCTGCTGCTCGATGTGATCGAGGGTGATCGCAGCCTGTTCCTGCGCTTTGACGAGGTTGAGTGGTCGTGGCGAGTGGTTGACCCGATTCTTCGCCATTGGGCGCACGATGATGAGTATATTCATACCTACCCCGCTGGAAGCTGGGGGCCGGAAGAGTCTACCCGTCTGTTCGACAGCGAAGACCAGGTCTGGCGTGATGAGGTATAACCGCTTGCCATTTTCATGGGTGTTTTGCCCTGAAACATTCTGTT
>JAGRJA010000109.1 GCA_020443005.1 Pseudomonadales bacterium | reverse complement strand
TATCTTCAATTATGGGGAAAGCCAGGCGTGGCGACCGCATATGGTACTATCTGGATGACGGTGTCTATGGCTCATACAGCGGCCAGCTCTTTGATCACACCAGTTACCCGCTAACCGTCTACAGTGATGAAAAAAACCTGTTAAAAAACAGTGTGCTCGCTGGACCAACCTGTGACAGCATTGATGTTATTGCCGAGGATATACCACTACCCGAGTTGCAAATTGGCGATATCCTTGTCGGCAAGATGATGGGCGCATACACAGATGCAACTGCAACCAACTTTAATTGTTTCGACCGGGCCAGAATCATCGTATTGAATAAAACCACCACAACTGTAAGTCGCTGGTTTTACGCTATCTAGATATTATTCCCCTTATGCATCCGATTATTACCGGTGAAATTCCGGTAATAATCGGGTTGTAGATCTACAAAAACCTGTTGCAGTAAACAAAAGACAGGAATAAACTTTGGTGTGAGTGCGGTAAGGCTCATGTTTGTTGAATGCTCAGTTTCGCCTGATTCATTTGAATAACGTTAAGTTAGTTACATTAAGCCCTTCGTACATTCATTAACACCTGCTATTTATTGATAATCGCATTAAATAGTATGGAGGAGTAAAACATTAACAAGGGTTTAATACCATGTCTGACAAGCAAACCGGAACCGTTAAATGGTTCAATGAAAGCAAAGGCTTCGGCTTTATCACACGCGATAGCGGTCCTGATCTATTCGTTCATTTCAGCAACATTACAGGCTCAGGTTTTCGCACACTGAAAGAAGGGCAAGCTGTAAGCTTTACCGAAACTCAGGGTCAAAAAGGCCCACAAGCTGAAAATGTAGAGCCTTTATAGACCGCAAAAGGCAATGACACTGCAACCCGGAAGCTGACCCTTCCGGGTTTTTTATTCCTGACCAACAAGTTTTTTTACTGTGGTTTTGCCACCTGAATCAGTACCCAAGGTGCGACAACTACCGCCCAGAAAACCTGGTTACTGGCAGACCATACCTCAGCCTCTGAAGAAGCCACTTGCCGGAGCTGCCCGGTATTCATCCATTCCCTGACTGCCTGAACATCGTCCTCACTCACCGAAACAGCCACACTGACAAGATCAAGCACCTCACCTACAAACAGCACCCTGCCCTGAGCAAAGGCTTTTTCAAGCTCACCCCAGCTTACCTTGCCAGTCTCCCGGTTCAATTTATCGTGCAGTTTGTCAGCGTCATGCATCACTTTATTACCGGTTTAAATGGTCAGCAAAAAAAAACCGGGCTGAACCCGGCTTTTTCCTGAAACTGGCTCACAAAACGACGCCGACGATACCGGCAACTACGGCCAATACAATAGCAACGATAATTTTGATGCCCATTCCTGAAACACTTTGCTCGACACGACCAACCTGACCTTGCAATGACTGCAATTGTGATTGCAGGGCTGCGGTATCGCCAGAATCCGGGCTTGACGGGGAATGATCAACTGATGCTGCGTGTTCATTCAACAAGGCCTCGGCTCTGGCTGCTCCAGCATCTGCAGCAGCTGAGGAGGCAGCAGATACAGCCTCCTTGACAGCTTTATCAATCAAAGCCTGCTCTTTCTCAGCCGAAAGCTCTGGCTCAACTGCTGATGGTATTTCCGGAGTCGGCAAATGCTCTATTGCCGAGGAAATTGCACGCTCAATCATGGACTTAACAGTTGCTTCGGACAGCCCGGGTTCAGCCTGCCCCTGCGCCGAAACCTGGTCGCCAAGTTTGGCCAGCTGTTCATTCACCCGACTTTCCAAAGCTTCAATTCGTGAAGACAACATCGTCTCGGCTGCCTGTGCCGCATCTTTGGCCAAGGCAGCTGTGTCCGGCTGCAGGCTTTCGCCTTGACCTTGTTCATCTGCAATGCGCTGCAATTGCTGCTCCAGTGAAGAAAGCCGTGCAGACATGTCACTTTTTACAGAGTCCAGTTGCGATTCAACTTTCTTCTCTATGGAAGACGACAAGGCTTCTGTATCCATTGGCTCCACAGCAGGCGCAGATACCTGCTCTGTTGACAGTGACGACAATTGATTTTCAAGCGTCTTGACCTTGTCTGACAGCGAAGATACAAGCTCACGCAATTCGTTAACAACAGCGCTTTCAACCGCAGTGCCAGCTTCTTGTGCAGGTGATGCCGATGCAGCCTGCCCTGCAGCTGACAAGTTGGTAGATGCCGCATCGGCCAAAGCCTGGTCAAGCGCTTCTTCAACCGGGGGTTTCGCCAGAATACCTGCAGCACCATGGGCTATAGCTTCCTCGCGATAACCGGGCTCATCCTTGCCGGAACACATGATAACCGGGATATGAGCCAGCGAGCTGTCGGCCTTGATGGCAGCCATGGTTTCAAAACCATCCATGTCGGGCATCATGTGATCCATAAAAATAACTTCAGGCTGTTCATTTTTCAGAAAATCAAGCGCCTGTTGACCTGATTCCACCATATTTACAGAAATGCCTTTTGCTTCAAGCTGACGCCGAAGGGAAATTCTTGCCAGTTTGGAGTCATCAACAATCAGCGCATTCGTTAGAGCCATAAATTCACCAAAATCAGAGTGGGGTTGTTATCGATACCGGATATTAACCATGAACCATAATTGATTTTTTCAAACACCTCAATACAGAAACCATGATGCCAAAAAATATAAACCGGGCACTCGTCCGCGTCGTGAATGCACCAGCAGCATTAAAACCTGTTCGCAAAAATACAGAAGTGAAACAAGTCACAAATCAGGCAAGCCACAAGCCCTTCTTATCGCTC
>JAGRJA010000108.1 GCA_020443005.1 Pseudomonadales bacterium | reverse complement strand
CAAAGCCCAGGGTATTGTAGGTGAACTGAATACGGGTTATCTGGGTTATGTTGTTGAAAAGCCCACTGCTGATGTCAAAGCGCTTGTTGAGGATATTAATGCAAAAAGAAAAGCCTTTTATCAACAGACAGCAGTAAAAACAGGAGCTACGCTTGAACAGGTTGCTGCTACGGCTTACCTGAAAGCTGTAGAAAAAACCGAAACCGGCAACTATTACCAGAACAGTAGTGGCAACTGGCAGAAGAAATAACTGATCGCTTGTTGCGGCAGGTAAAAAAGGGTGCGAATTTCGCGCCCTTTTTTATTGGGAAGGGGCTTCCCGGCTTGCAGTTGCCCGGGTGTAAATCTTGCTATTTTTTCTTCTTTTTGAATCGTTTTTTCCAGCTTTTGAAGCGCTTCTTGCAATATTTGTCCAGTGCATCTGCAGAGCCAAAAAACAGATCTGCGGATTTTTCAGTTGACTCGTCATATTCGCAGAATTCATTTTCGTGTTCCCTGCAAATAAAGGGGCGCTCGTCATAAATACCGCAGCGGCCATCAGGTAATAAATTCAAACAACTGTTTAATATTTTCAGGTACCACCTGCGATCTTCCGTGTAGATTTGCACATCCTTGTGATACATCTGCCACATCAGAATATCGAAGTCGCGAATGGTAGTTGGTTTGTCGATTTCCTGCGTCACATAGGTACAGCAGATTGAGCTTGTACAGAGGTCGCATTTACTTCCGGTATCGGCTTTGAGGGGGATGCGTTTACCCATTCAGGTCTCCGAAATTAACGGTTGTTTATTCAAAACTGAAGCCGCCGAGTTTCTGCCAGCGATTGACAATCAGGCAAAACAGTTCAGCGGTTTTTTCGGCATCGTATTTTGCTGAATGTGCCTTGCTGTTGCTGAATTCAATGCCTGCCTGTTGACAGGTTTTTGCCAATACGGTTTGGCCAAAGGCCAGGCCTGAAAGTGTTACTGTATCAAAGCAGGAAAAGGGGTGGAAAGGGTTGCGCTTGATATTACATCTTTCGGCAGCAGCCATAACAAAGCCGTGATCAAAGTGAGCATTATGGGCGACGATAACAGCACGATTACATTGATGAGCGCGAATGGAACGCCTTACATGCTGAAAGAGATCATTAAGTGCCGTATCTTCGTGTTGCGCCCGTCTAAGAGGGTCTTTGGGGTCTATGCCGGTAAAATCGAGAGCGGCTTTTTCGAGGTTGGCGCCCGGAAAAGGATTGATGGCATAGGAAAAGGTTTTTTCGGGTTTAATGATGCCGTCGGTATCGATAGTGAGCGTCACGGCTGCAAGCTCAAGTAAAGCATCGGTTTTCGCGTTGAAGCCGCCGGTTTCAACATCGATAACAACTGGCAGAAAGCCTCTGAATCGGGCTGCCATCAATGGATAGCTTTCGTCTTCGTTTACCGTTTCCAGATCATCAAGAGACACAATAGGTTCCGAGGCAGTTGTCTGCCGTTTTCAGGCGCAAACTCGCCAGTTAAGGGTTTCACCGGCAAGCAGTGGTCGCAAGGATTGAGTCAAGCCGTTGAGTGCTCCAAAGTCGAGTTCATCGGGTATGAGCCAGGGGGATTTTTCAAGCGTAATTGTGTCGCTGTTTCGAGGCAAACCGTAAAAATCCGGGCCAAAAAAACTGGCAAAGCCTTCCAGCTTGTCGAGTGCATTCATGCTCTCGAAAACCTCCGCATACATTTCAATGGCAGCGTGAGCTGTATAACATCCGGCGCACCCGCAGGCAGCCTGTTTTTTGTCGATGCTGTGAGGTGCTGAATCTGTACCGAGAAAAAAACGCGCGTTACCGCTTGTTGCAGCCTTGATCAGGGCCTGTTGGTGATCCTGGCGTTTCAGAATAGGCAAACAGTAGTAATGCGGACGAATGCCACCGGCAAGCAGATGGTTTCTGTTGAAAAGCAAGTGGTGAGCGGTAATCGTTGCGGCAACATTATTGCCGGCCTGTGCTACAAAGTTAACGGCATCAGCAGTTGTGATGTGTTCCAGCACGATTTTGAGTGAGGGGAAATCCCTGCACAGCTGTGAAAGTACAGTATCGAGAAAAATACGCTCGCGATCAAAGATATCGATAGCGTTGTCGGTTACTTCACCGTGAAGCAGCAACGGTATGCCTGCCTTCTGCATGGCTTCGAGAACAGGGTAGATGTTGTTGATATGGGTAACACCGGCATCAGAGTTTGTTGTTGCACCTGCCGGGTAAAGCTTGCAGGCAACGATGCCGGCCTGTTGGGCTTTGATAATTTCTTCAGGTGCTGTGTTGTCTGTCAGGTAGAGCGTCATAAGAGGCTCAAAAGCGCTGTTTGTATCGATTTCAGCCTTGATGCGTTCTTTGTAGGCGATGGCAGCCTCGCAGCTTGTTACCGGCGGGAGCAGGTTCGGCATGACAATTGCCCTGCCGAAGTAACGGCTGCAGTCTTTGACCGTTAACGCCAGCTGTGCTCCATCTCTGAGGTGAATATGCCAGTCATCGGGCCGGGTAATCGTCAGTTTTTGCATGCTAAAGAAATCAAGAGTAAAAAAATACGGTATAAGTGCCTGTCGTGTATTTCTCGGCGTAGGCCAGCTACTTTCGAAAGCATGGGGTGAAAGTTTCAGGTGACTGCCAAAAACAAGCGATATGCTACCGTAAACGCACTTTGAAATCAGCGTTTACGGCGAATTTTCCTGCCCATTAGTGAAACAGGCGACGAGTGTGGCAATGTTTTGCTAGAATTCGCGCCTTTGCACAATTTCATTCGGGTGTTTTTATGTCTTCAATTAACAAGGTGGTTCTGGCCTATTCAGGCGGTCTGGATACTTCGGTTATCGTCAAATGGTTACAGGAAACCTACAGCTGTGAGGTCGTGACATTTACCGCTGATATTGGTCAGGGTGAGGAAGTTGAACCCGCGCGAAGCAAGGCACAGGCTTTGGGTGTGAAAGAAATTTATATCGACGATTTGAGAGAAGAATTTGTTCGCGATTTCGTGTACCCGATGTTTCGGGCCAATACCCTTTACGAGGGTGAATACCTGCTCGGCACATCAATTGCGAGGCCACTGATCGCCAGGCGACTGATTGAAATTGCCAATGAAACGGGTGCCGATGCCATTTCTCACGGTGCAACCGGCAAGGGCAACGATCAGGTGCGCTTCGAACTGGGTGCGTATGCGCTGAAGCCGGGAGTGCAGGTGATAGCGCCGTGGCGCGAGTGGGATCTGACTTCGCGCGAGACACTGATGGCTTATTGTGAAACACACGATATACCTGTGGATTACTCATCTGGCAAGAAAAAGTCACCCTATTCGATGGACGCCAACCTGCTGCATATCTCTTATGAAGGTGGCATTCTCGAAAACCCCTGGGCCGAGCCAGAGGAGGATATGTGGCGCTGGTCGGTTTCACCTGAAGCCGCACCTGATCAACCGACCTATATTGAACTGGGCTACAAGGCGGGGGATATCGTTTCTCTTGATGGTAAAGCCATGTCGCCGGCAGAAGTGCTCACCGAATTGAATCGCGTTGGCGGTGCCAACGGTATCGGCAGACTGGATATCGTCGAAAACCGCTATGTCGGCATGAAGTCACGCGGCTGTTATGAAACACCCGGCGGCACCATCATGTTGCGTGCCCATCGCGCCATCGAATCGATCACCCTTGACCGTGAGGTTGCCCACCTGAAAGACGAACTGATGCCGCGTTATGCCAGCCTGATCTACAACGGTTACTGGTGGTCACCCGAACGAAAGATGCTGCAAACCATGATCGACCAGTCGCAGGCAGTGGTCAACGGTCTGGTGCGCGTCAAGCTCTACAAAGGTAATGTCACTGTGGTTGGCAGGCAGTCTGATGACTCACTGTTTGATGAATCGATTGCGACCTTTGAGGATGATGCCGGTGCCTACAACCAGAAAGATGCCGAAGGCTTCATCAAATTGAATGCCTTGCGTTTGCGCATTGCAGCCAATAAAGGCAGAAAGCAAAACTAGTTTTATCACAAGGGTTACCCCATGAGAATTTTGCATACCATGTTGCGCGTAGGCAACCTTGAAAAATCTGTCGCTT
>JAGRJA010000107.1 GCA_020443005.1 Pseudomonadales bacterium | reverse complement strand
GAAACACAATATTAGAAAAGGTTTCTGATGAGGGCTTAAAACTTATTTCCGTACCTGTAGAGGTGGTTTCTCCAACGGCCTCCAGTGGGGCTGCAGGAACACCGTGGTGATAAACCTGCTCAAAAACCTTTCCACCACGCCGAATCGTTAGTTTTAACATCTCAGATAGCGCATTTACGACAGAAACACCTACTCCATGCAAACCCCCTGACACTTTATAGGTGTTATCATCAAACTTACCACCGGCATGCAAAACAGTCATAATGACTTCTGCCGCTGACACACCTTCTTCGTGAATTTCTGTCGGTATTCCTCGCCCATTATCACAAACGGTTATCGATTCATCGGGGTGAATAACTATCTTTATTTCCGAACAAAATCCTGCTAAAGCCTCATCAATCGAGTTATCAACCACCTCAAAAACCATATGATGGAGGCCCGTTCCGTCATCAGTATCGCCTATATACATCCCGGGCCGTTTTCTGACAGCATCCAGCCCTTTAAGAACCTTTATACTGGAGGAATCGTAACTATTTTGCTCTGTCATAAAAACCTTGCTCCATTAAAAATCAACAACTTGCATATTTATACCCTGGCGACCCGCCCATGTTCCACATGAAACCAACCAGGGTTATTCACACTTAAACCCTCCAGATTTGCATCTTGAGGGTTTATGGCGGTGATAAATAGCTGCAGCCCAGTGTCGGCAAGCATAGAAAGTAATTTAACCCCATTAGCAGCATCCAGTTCTGCACCAATATCATCAACAAGAAAAACCGGCTTTTGTCCGGTGGCCCTATAAACACCAGTCCCTTGAGCCACTTGCATCATTGCGACAAGAGTTTTCTGTTGGCCCCTGGATAAAACATCGATGGCGGGAAATCCTCCGATCTTTATTTTGATATCGGCCCTGTGTGGGCCAACAGTGGAAAAGCCTGAAACACTATCCCGCCTAAAGGCTCTTTCCAAAGCCTCTTCAAAACTCATGTTAACCTGATCCCAACCTGCAAAGTAATCAATTGTCAGAGCCTCGCCAAAATTTGCAAACTCTCTGGTCAGCAATGAAAGCTCTTGTTTTAGGGTCTCTATATATAACTGCCGCAAACCATGAATAATCTCTGTATTTTCAATAAGTTCCACATCCCATGGGTGTAGCTCACTGTAGCTGATTCTACCACGCTTAAGCATTGTATTTCTTTGTTTTAATGCTTTTTGAGCCCGCCTCCATGTCGGCAAAAACCCGTGTTCCACGTGGAACACTCCTTTATCCAGATAACTTCTCCTTAATCCAGGGCCTCCAGAAAGCAAATGAAATGAATCGCTGTTTATTAATTGTAGCGGAAGATTTTGTGCCAAATCTGCTGCAGATTGCGCCGGCTTGCCGTTGATTTTATACAGGCTTTTAGAGGGTAGTGTTTTCCTGACACCTATTCCGGTCTGGTCTTGCAAGGTGGCGTGTATAACAAGCTCCTCGGCATCCCTGTTGATCAGGGCTATATGACTTTGACTCCGAAATGACTTGGCCAAGCCTAATAAATATATAGCTTCCAGAACACTTGTTTTTCCGCTCGCATTCTTTCCAAATATCACATTGATTTGATTTAGATCTGAAAAGGAAGCCTCTTTGATATTCCTTAAATCCTTTATTTTTAGCGTTTTTATCGCCATAACACTGTATATTTGTGTTACAAGACTTTTTTGGCGAAAGAGGGTGTTTGCATAATCAGATGAGACTGTTTTTGTGCAAGTGGCACACTAACCCCAGCCGCTATATACCCTCGTATTTCCTCTATGATGAACAACTACAGCCTCATCGGCATAACAACATAAGCCGAGTCGTTATCCTCAGTATTTTCTTCAAGTAAAGCACTGCTATTTGAATCAGAAAGAATTAATTTGACCTCTTCGCCGCTCAAGGCGTTAAGCGCCTCAACAAGGTAACTAACATTAAAACCTATTTCCAATTCATCTCCATTGTAATCAACAGCAACCTGCTCTTGAGCCTCTTCCTGCTCTGGGTTGTTCGCTGTCATGGTCAACAAACCTTCTGAGAGGAAAAGGCGCACCCCCCTGTATTTTTCATTGGATAAAATAGAGGCTCGGGCAAAAGATTGCTTCAGCAAACCTCGTTCGGCTATAACAACTTTATCGCCGCCTTTGGGTAAAACACGCTGATAATCAGGAAACTTGCCATCAACAAGTTTTGAAGTGAATATAAAGTCGTTTAATGTGGCTCGTAACTGGTTGTTTCCTATCGAAACGACAACCTCGTCATCCGTATCCTGCAGAAGGCGCTGCAATTCGATAACGCCTTTTCTGGGAATAATAACCTGCATTGTACCCACTTCTGCATTGTTGTTCTCAAGCGAGCACATTGCTAATCGATGCCCGTCCGTTGAAACCGCTCTCAGGTGCGTGGGCGTGACCTCAAGCAACATGCCGTTCAGATAGTAACGAACATCCTGTTGTGCCATGGAAAAAGCTGTTCGATCAATTAATCGCTTTAATGCCTTTTGGGCTAGCGTTATATTGAGTGCTTTTACTTCATCTTCAACATTAGGGAAATCTGTCGCTGGCAGACAGCTTAATGTGAACCGACTGCTCCCCGATTTTACCGTAACTTTTTGTTTTTCCTCTGAAATTTTGATATTGGCACCCTCGGGCAACGAACGGACAATATCAAGTAATTTTCTGGCAGATGTTGTTATTGCTCCTTCCTTATATTTATCATCCAAAGGGATTTTACACGCCATCTCAACTTCAAGGTCTGTACCAGTTAAGGTTATCTCATTGTTTTCGACTGTGATCAAAACATTGGATAAAACCGGTAAGGTTTGTCTCTTTTCAACAACACCAGCAACAAGCTGCAACGGTTTTAATAGCGTTTCTCGGGTAATTGTAAATTTCATTGAAAAAAATCCATATTAAAGATAGATACTAACAGATTAGGGGTTCTAGGTAGTTAATAATCGGATAAGGTTTTTATAGTCTTCCTGAATATCATTATCGATATCTTTCAGAGAGTTTATCTTGTTACAGGCATAAATAACGGTTGTGTGATCCCGGCCTCCAAATGCTTCGCCTATTTCAGGAAGGCTATGGTTGGTCAGCTCCTTTGATAGCGCCATAGCCAGCTGTCTAGGCCTTGCGACAGAGCGACTTCTGCGCGGAGAGAGAAGGTCATTCACTTTCAATTTGTAGTATTCCGCGACGATGGACTGGATGTTGGCCAGACTAACCTGTTTATCTTGTAAAGCCAAAAGGTCTTTCAAAGACTCCTTGACAAGGTCTACTGTTATCGGTCTCCCGCTGAAGTGAGCGCTCGCTATCACTCTCCTCAGCGCCCCTTCCAGGTCTCTAACATGAGAACGAATTCTCTGAGCAATAAAAAATGCGACATCTGGAGGCAATACCATCTTTGCTTCTTCTGCCTTTTTTATCAAAATTGCCACCCGGGTTTCTAGTTCTGGCGGCTCTATTGCCACAGTCAGTCCCCAACCAAAACGAGACCTCAGGCGTTCCTCCAGGCCTGAAACCTCTTTGGGATAACGATCACAAGTGAATATCATTTGCTGGCCACCCTCAAGCAAGGCATTGAAGGTATGGAAAAACTCCTCTTGTGAACGGTCTTTACCTGCAAAAAACTGAATATCATCAATCAACAAAGCATCAACGGAACGATAATAGCGCTTGAAGTCGTTGATAGCATTCAGTTGTATCGCCTTCACCATATCGTGTACAAATTTTTCAGAATGCAGATAAACGACTTTTGCGTCCGGATTTTGCTCTAACAGCGCATTTCCCACAGCGTGCATCAAGTGTGTTTTACCGAGGCCAACCCCCCCGTAAATAAACAAAGGATTATAGGCTCCACCCGGATTCTGGGCTACCTGCATCGCTGCTGCACGAGCTAACTGGTTAGATTTGCCTTCTACATAATTTGAGAATGTAGCCGCCCGATTCAGGTAGCTCTGATGCTTTATACCGCCAACAACATCAACACTCGAATGTCGCTGGTTCCTGGCTAAGGTTGAAAATGGTTTCACCGCCTCATTGTCTCTGGAGCTTGAAACCGGTTTTATTTTTTCCTGCTCTGTTGCTGTTTTAAAATCAGGCTCATTGTTGGCATTTATTTCAAGAACGACATCGAGCGCCTTGCCTTCGTTGTTTTCTCTCACCAACTCCCTGATTCGGTTTAAATAGCGATTTGACACCCAGTCCTGGACAAATCGGTTCGGAGCCAGAATATGCAGCCTGTTTTCTGGCGCTTTCCTTTCATCAATTTTTAAAGGTCTTATCCAGGTATTAAAATGTTGAGAAGTCATTTCGTCCTGAAGCAGAGAAGCACATTTTTTCCAAACCTGAACAGACAATACTCACCCCGAAAAATTGAAAGCAATATTTTAATTTGATCCAAATAATAAAGTAACAGACGAAAATTATCCACAATTCCTTTAAAAATCTTTAATGCCGATTTTTTATTAATATTAAAAAAGTTTATATATTTCATGATATTATGTTACTTACTAACAGATAAGCATCAGCTTTTACACACTGTTTATAATTTAACCAGTCGAGGTGTTAATTATTTTCATCATTACTTTATGCGCTTCCTTTTTTTGATATCCGGAATTGATTAAAGTGTGACTTTTCAATAGAATGCGCGGTCTTCGGTTTAGCTAACCCTCTTTATTCAGGATTTTTATGAAAAGAACATTTCAACCCAGCGTTTTGAAGCGCAAACGAACTCATGGTTTTCGCGCAAGAATGGCGACAAAAAACGGAAGACTGGTTATTAACCGGCGTCGCGCAAAAGGCAGGAAGCGTCTTTCCGCCTGATTAAGCTCTGTCTGCCGCCAAATTGGAATCCAGGCCGTTCAGGTTCAGAAAATATAATCGGCTTCTTACATCCAGAGAATTTTCCTCTGTTTTTGACCAAAAGACGCTGAGGATTGGAAATGCCGAATTTCTGTTTCTGGCCAAACAGGGTTTTTCCCAACACAGCAGGTTGGGGATGGTTGTTTCAAAAAAGAATACCAGACGCTCTGTAGACAGAAGCCTTATAAAAAGACTTATTAGAGAAAGTTTCAGAAAAAGAGTGCTTCCGGTGCCTCTGGATATTGTTGTATTAACCAGACCGGGTATAAAAAACATTAATAAAAATGCGATTACCGAGTCTCTTCACTCAATCTGGTACAGACTGGAAAGAAAGGTCAGCCCGTCGAGAGGATAAATTTCTTGAAAAAAGTCTCGCTGTTAATGCTGTCCTGTTACAGTAAACACATTAGCCCGTTTTTACCCCCACATTGTAGATTCTATCCAACTTGTTCTGCCTATACGAAACAGGCAATTGATAAATACGGTTTTGTTCAGGGGGGGGCGCTTGGTATAAAGCGTCTGTTAAAATGCCACCCTTGGCATGAAGGTGGTATTGATCATGTCCCAGAACCTGACGAGTCTCCCTGTAATCATTAACCTCTGACGAATTTTTTATGGATATACAAAGAAATATTTTATTGGCAGGCATGTTTGCACTCGCCTTCTTGTTATTGATTCGTTGGAATGCCTTTCAACCTGAAGCAATACAAAATGCTACTTTACAGACTGTTGAAACCCAAACAGTCCTCCCGGTTGAAACGAATGGCGGTGAAAACTCTGATATTCCTGTCGTTATCCAGAGTGGTGTACAAAGCAAACCTGAAAACATTGAGGTATTTGAAAATAAGTTAATCACTGTCTCCACTGATACGCTTAATATCACAATTGATACTTTGGGAGGAGATATCGTCAATGCCTCACTGCCAAAATTCCCGACCACACAGGAAGAAAACAGTCCCCCTTTCCAAATCATGGAAAGAACATCAAATATTTTATATATCGCACAAAGTGGTTTGATTGGTGCGAATGGTTTGGATAACCAGAAAACTCGCCCCTTATTCCAGTCAAAACAAACGGCTTATGTCATGAAAGAAGGAGAACCTTTATCCGTTGATCTTGATATCACAACCAGCGACGGTGTTGCGATTACCAAAAGATTTATTTTTTCTCCTGAGAGTTATCTCATCGAAATTCAATACATTATCAATAACAAAATGGATAAAGCGTGGTCAGGAAACTTGTTCGCCCAGATAAAAAGAGATGATCATCAACCTGAAGTAAGTTCAGGTTTTGGTATAAAACCATTTCATGGTGCTGCTATAACAACAGAAGAACAAAATTATAAAAAATTATCTCTCGATGATATTAGTGAACAGGAATTCAAGCAAAGTATAAATGGTGGGTGGGTAGCTTTTATTCAGCATTATTTTCTCAGTGCCTGGGTACCTGATAAAAACAGCACAAACAATTATTCAATCCGAAAAATGAAAAACAGTAACATCTATATTTTTGGTTTTATTGGTAATGAAAAAGTCATTCCTCCCGGTAGCAAGGATATTATTTCTACGAAATTGTATGTAGGCCCAAAAGATGTCAAAAAACTTGAAGAGATTTCAGATTATCTGGATTTGACTGTCGACTATGGATGGCTTTGGTGGATAGCAAAACCACTTCACACGATTCTGTCTTCCGCTCATGCCATTTTAGGGAATTGGGGTTGGTCGATTATTTGTTTGACCCTTATCATAAAAATGATTTTCTTCCCTCTATCCAATAAAGCTTATCTTTCCATGGCAGCGATGCGCAAGGTTACGCCGAAGATGATGGAAATTCGGGAAAAATATGGAGATAACAGACAGAAATTACAAGAAGAAATGATGAAACTCTATCGTAGTGAAAAGATAAATCCATTGGGCGGTTGTTTACCCATGCTTATACAAATGCCGGTTTTCATTTCACTCTATTGGACTTTGCTGGAAAGCGTAGAAATCAGGCAAGCACCCTTCATGGGATGGATTACGGACTTGTCTGTCATGGATCCTTATTTTTGCTTGCCCTTGTTAATGGGAGTTTCCATGTTCCTTCAACAAAAGATGAACCCTACACCACCTGATCCCACTCAAGCCAAGGTTATGCAACTTTTACCTGTTATGTTCACATTCATGTTTTTATGGTTTCCAGCCGGGCTTGTTCTTTATTGGTTGGTTAATAATATTATTTCCATGATTCATCAGGCCTATATCAACCATAAAGTTGAAGGCAGCATTGTCCGAAAATAAAAGATGGAAAATCTTTTACAACTGGATAAGGATACGATTGCGGCAATTGCAACAGGAACCGGAAAATCCGGTATAGGTATTGTTCGGATATCGGGACCACTGGTTTCTGTCATTTGCAAGACGCTCACCCAAAAAAAGCTTGAACCCAGAAAAGCCCACTTTTCCAAAATTTATAGTGGTAATGAAATTATCGACGAATGTGTTGTTATTTTTTTTCCGGGCCCTGCATCTTTTACCGGAGAAGATGTACTGGAGATTCAGGCTCACGGAAATATTTTTTTACTCAATAAAATCATGAACACTGTTTTCTCATTGGGTGTTAGAGAAGCTAGGCCCGGTGAATTCTCTGAAAGGGCGTTTTTAAACAATAAAATAGACTTGACTCAGGCAGAGGCAATAGCCGATTTAATCAATGCCGGTAGTGAACAGGCTGCAAGTTGCGCTGTTCAGTCATTCCAAGGTGTTTTCTCCGAACAAATAAATTTGTTGGTTGACGAAATTATCAAACTTCGAATCTACACAGAAGCTTCTATAGACTTTCCTGAAGAAGAAATAGATTTTCTTGATACTCAAATTGTTAAAGAGGGTCTCACCAAAATTGAAGAGCGTTTTCTCTCACTAAAACAAAAAGCGCATCAAGGTGTTGTTTTATCAGAAGGAATGACCATTGTACTGGCAGGAAGACCCAACGCAGGAAAATCCAGTTTATTGAATGCGCTTTCGGGAAGGGATTCAGCGATTGTCACCGATATAGCAGGTACAACAAGAGATATTTTGAAAGAAAATATTTCTATAGATGGTATACCTTTACATGTACTCGATACCGCTGGGATCAGGGAAAGCAATGATCCTGTCGAAATAGCAGGCATTAACAAAGCCTGGCAGGAAATAAAAAAGGCTGACCTTGTTTTATTTCTCTCTGACTCATCTCTCTCAGAAGACTGTAATCTTGAAAACCTCTGGCCTGAAGTTTTCAAGTATCTGCCTCTTGAGTTTATTGAGAAAAAAATTATTCTGATTAGAAATAAGGCAGATATTTCAGGTATTAAAAAAGGCGTTACAACTTCTGGGTTTCAGTTTCCTGTTATCACCTTATCGGTTAAAAATGAAGACGATATTTCAATGCTTTTCAATTATCTGAAATCGTTCATCGGTTTTGGCTCAAATTCGGAAAACCAATTTTCAGCAAGAAGACGGCATATACAGGCTTTGGATGAGGCATATAAATTTATTAAAAATGGTATAGCTCAACTCAATAATCATGGTGCCGGGGAACTTCTGGCCGAAGACCTTCGACAAGCTCAAACCTGTTTGGGCTCGATAACTGGTCAATTACTTCCCGATGAATTACTGGGAAAAATATTTTCTGATTTTTGTATTGGAAAATAATTTCCACAGTTTATAAACAATCTTTCAAAAAATGGGAAAAGCCTGTTGAAATACTCTTTATCTTGGTTTTATAAAATTATAAAAAAGTGTTTGGAAAATTTTATGCAATCTTTGTTATAAGCTGGCAAAGAGCTTGATACCAGTTTAAACAGTGTTTATCCATAAACTTTTAAAGCTTATAACTCATTGTAAATTATAATAATAAAACTGTTTTCCACAGTTGATGCCTAGCTCATTAATAGCAGTATTAAGTCTTTATCAATACATTATATATAATATATTTATTCTATTATCTCTGTATAAAAAGAGTAGGGTCGTAAGATTGACGACCGTATAATAGCCAGTATTGTTTTGAGTTTAGCGATATGAAATTTCCTGAAAAATTTGATGTTATTGTTATTGGTGGTGGTCATGCCGGTACAGAGGCCTGTCTTGCAGCAGCAAGAATGGGGTGCAAAACGCTTCTACTGACACATAATATCGAGACACTGGGGCAGATGTCGTGCAACCCGGCTATCGGGGGAATAGGTAAGAGCCATCTCGTCAAGGAAGTTGATGCCTTGGGTGGGGCAATGGCCAGAGCAACAGACAAAGCCGGAATACAATTCAGGGTACTAAATGCCCGGAAAGGGCCAGCAGTGAGAGGAACCCGAGCCCAGGCAGATAGAATTTTATACAAGGCAGCTATCCGGGAAATTTTGGAAAACCAGAAAAATCTGTATATTTTTCAGCAAGCTGCAAATGATCTGATTGTTAGTAATCAAAGGGTAGAAGGTGTTATAACCCAGATGGGGCTGGAGTTTTTAGCTAAGTCAGTGGTTCTGGCAGCGGGAACTTTTCTCGGTGGACTGATTCACATCGGGCTTAATAATCATTCAGCTGGAAGAGCAGGTGATCCCCCCTCAATTGCTTTGGCAAGCCGTTTGAGAGAACTTCCGCTTCGTGTAGATCGTCTTAAAACCGGTACGCCTCCAAGAATAGATGCTCGTACGGTGAACTTTAATGAACTGGAAGTACAGCATGGGGATACACCATTACCGGTAATGTCATTTTTAGGTGATATTTCTGATCATCCAAGACAGGTACCCTGTTACATAACCCATACCAATGAAAGAACACATGAAATCATCCGTGGTGGGATAAACCGTTCTCCAATGTATACAGGCGTCATTGAAGGAATAGGGCCGCGATATTGTCCCTCAATTGAAGACAAGATTAATCGCTTTGCAGATAAGGATAGTCACCAGATTTTTATAGAACCCGAAGGTTTGACGACGAATGAGCTGTACCCAAACGGAATTTCCACCAGTTTGCCCTTTGATGTTCAGTTATCTCTGGTTCATTCAATAAAGGGGTTTGAAGATGCTCATATAACACGGCCTGGATATGCCATAGAGTATGATTTTTTTGATCCAAGGGATCTGAAGCATTCTCTCGAAAGCAAATATTTGGAAAGTCTGTTTTTTTGCGGGCAGATAAATGGAACAACAGGCTATGAGGAAGCGGCGGCGCAAGGTCTTCTGGCGGGCTTGAATGCCGCCAGAAAAGCACTTGAACAGGATGCCTGGTATCCAAGGCGGGATGAGGCATATCTAGGGGTAATGGTTGATGATCTGATTACTCATGGAACGAGAGAACCTTATCGGATGTTTACCAGCAGGGCAGAATATCGTTTGTTATTAAGAGAGGATAATGCTGATCTTCGTCTGACAGAAACAGGCAGAAAACTGGGGTTGGTTGACGATAGTCGATGGGCGTTGTTTGATAAAAAAAGAGAGGCCATTTTCAAGGAAAAACAAAGGTTAACAAATACCTGGGTGCAGGCAGGTAGTTCCGAAGCGGAAAAACTTAATCAGTATCTGGAAAACCCGATAAAACATGAATATAGTCTCTTTGAATTGCTAAAAAGACCTCGTATAGGTTATGAACTTATAGCCAATATCAAAGGTACAGGTGTTGAAGACAAAAGAGTTGCAGAGCAAATAGAAATAGAGGCCAAATATTCAGGCTATATAAACCGCCAACAGGAAGAAATTGAAAAACTGCAACGAAGTGAGTCCTTGGTTATTCCAGACAGTTTCGAGTTTTTGAGTGTCGAAGGCCTGTCGAATGAAGTGAAGCAGAAATTACATGAAATGCGTCCCAATACTGTTGGTCACGCATCGAGAATTCCGGGAATAACACCGGCAGCAATTTCATTACTGATTATTCATCTAAAGAAACAGGCCTGATTTTGGATCTTCGACAGAAGCTTTTAGACGGTTTGGAAAAACTTTCCCTGAATTACTCAGAAAAGACAGTCGGTCTTCTGGTGGATTATTTATTACTACTGATAAAGTGGAATAAAACCTATAATCTTACGGCGATAACAAACCCGGAGAAGATGGTCAGTCATCATCTTCTTGACAGTTTGGCTATAGCTTCAAAAATTCATGCAAATACATTGATTGATATAGGTACGGGTCCAGGTTTGCCGGGTATACCTTTAGCGATAGTAAATCCGGAGAAAAGTTTCACTTTGGTTGATAGTAACGGCAAAAAGACGCGTTTTTTGTTTGAGGTCAAATTGGCCCTGTCTTTGCCTAATGTAAAAATAGAGCATAATCGCTGTCAGGCTATAAGCGGAGAGTTTGATGCAGTTTTAAGCAGAGCCTTTTCAAATTTGAATGATATGTTGAAAGTGAGTAATCACTTGCTTTTTGAGAAAGGTTCTTTCTGGGCTATGAAAGGAAAATACCCGGAGCAGGAAGTAGATGAATTGTTGCCCGGTTTTGAGTTAAAGCAGGTGATAAAGCTGGATGTCCCTTTTGTCGATGAAGAGAGGCACCTTCTTCAGATAGTGCGGAAACCTCATTAAGGTAAGGTAAAAAATTTTGAGCAAGATTTTTGCGATTACGAACCAGAAAGGCGGAGTGGGTAAAACAACAACCAGCGTTAACCTTGCGGCTTCCTTATCAGCGCGAAAAAAAAAGGTTCTTTTAATAGACCTTGATCCTCAAGGGAATGCAACCATGGGAAGCGGGGTTGATAAAAATGATGTAGAACTCAGTGTTTATGACATGCTGGTTCGCCAGAAATCGCCTCTTGATATCTTGATTCACTGCAAGGACTCAGGTTTTGATATTTTGCCAGCCAATGCTGACCTGACAGCAGCCGAAGTTGAAATGCTGAATATCATGATGAAAGAACACAGGCTGAGAATTGCCTTAAAACAGGTTTCCGGGGATTACGATTATATTTTGATAGATTGTCCTCCATCGTTGAATATGTTGACAGTAAACGCCTTGGTAGCCGCACAAGGTGTCGTTATTCCAATGCAGTGTGAATATTATGCTTTGGAAGGTCTGTCAGACTTACTTCAAACAGTTAGACAAATAAACAGCTCGGTCAATCCGGGTCTCGTTGTGGAAGGGGTTGTTCGTACCATGTATGACCCCAGAAACAGTTTGACAAATGAAGTATCTTCACAGCTGGAAACCTATTTTGGCAATGCGTTGTTGAAAACGACGATACCGAGAAATGTCCGGCTTGCTGAAGCCCCCAGCTATGGTCTGCCAGCACTTTACTATGACGAGACATCGAAAGGGGCTACATCCTATCTGGCCCTTGCCGATGAGTTGATCGCCAGGCATGAGACAGTGCAGAATGATCAAAATGGTAATGGACAATCTGGTCTGAAAGTGGAAGAAAACAATGGTTAAAAAACGCAAGTTGGGTAGAGGTCTCGATGCTTTGTTGGGAGACCAGAGGCAGCAAACCAAAGTACCAGAAGAACAAGCTGAAACCGGTGCTGAGGACAATACCGCTCAAATACCTGTAAAAGTCAGCGAAGAGGCCACGACAAAGAAAGATAAAACCCTGCTTCAAATTCCGGTTGAATTGATTCAGAGGGGTAAATACCAACCCCGCCGGGATATGCAACCTGAAGCTTTGGAAGAATTGGCAGAATCCATTAAGAAACAAGGTGTTATACAACCCATCGTTGTAAGGCCACTCGGCCGGGACAAATACGAAATTTTGGCGGGTGAAAGGCGCTGGAGGGCAACCCAGCTTGCAGGATTGGACAAAATACCTGCAGTGATAAGAGAAGTAGAAGATGATGCGGCTATTGTTATTTCCTTGATCGAAAATATCCAGAGGGAAAATCTGAATGCCATGGAGGAGGCTGTGGCTCTCAATCGTCTGAAGGAAGAGTTTGATCTAACCCATCAACAGGTTGCTGAAGCTGTTGGAAAATCCAGGGCGGCCGTCAGTAATTTTTTGCGATTGTTGAGCCTTCAAAAAGATGTACAAAAAATGCTCGAATATGGCGATATTGAAATGGGTCATGCAAGGGCCTTGCTCTCTTTGCCGGAATCAGAACAGAAGGGGGCCGCACAACAGGTTATTTCCAAAGGTTTATCAGTCAGGCAAACAGAAAGCCTTGCGAGAAACCTGCTACAGAAAAAACCACAAGTAAATACAGTTACAGAACCGGAAAGTGCTGATATTAGACGGCTTCAGGAGATGCTTTCAGAAAAAATAGGAGTTCCGGTTATTGTTAATCATGGAGCAAAGGGAAAGGGCAAGCTCGTTTTCAAATATAACAATCTAGATGAACTCGACGGAATATTGAGCCATATTAAGTAAAACTTGCGCTTTTGGTTGAAGGGACTTCATTTACTCTCTATAATTCGCTCGCGCTTTGGATTGGGGCATGCACGCCTTCGGTTGCAATAACATCCATTGATAATGGGCTAAAGCATTGGGGAACAAACCCGTACCGCATTTTGATCGAAAAAACCGTCAGAATGTAATCAGGGTGATAATTACACAAACCGTAATTACTCTCCTTATTTCATTGGTGGGAGTTGTCTTCCTCGGTTCAGAAACAGCGATCTCACTATTGAGTGGTGGTTTGCTTTGTGTTTCTGGTAATACAGCTTTTGCGTTTATTGCATTCAGGAGGTCGGGAGCCCGCTCCGGACAAGAAGTGTTGGCTTCTTTTTATACGGCAGAAGTTTGTAAGTTATTGTTTTTGCTTACAGTATTTGTGTTGTTGTTTAAAAATGTGCCAATGTTTCAAGAGAAACAAAATGTCGCAGGATTGTTTCTCTCTTTTATTTTAGTCCAGCAAGTATTTTGGTTTGGCCCCTGGATTGAAAAGGGGTTAAAAAAACAGTAACAACCAGATTTTGGTATATTGATTGATTCGGAATTCCAATGGCTAGCGAAGGCACTTTAACCTCCACGGATTATATTACCCACCATTTAACCAACCTGACCTTTGGCAGGCATCCTGATGGTCACTGGGGTTTTGCGCATTCAGCACAAGAGGCCTCGGAAATGGGGTTTATGGCGATACATGTTGACAGCATGTTCTGGTCAGTGTTTCTCGGCTGTATATTTTGCTGGTTGTTCAAGAAGATGGCCGACAAGGCTCATACCGGTGTGCCAAAAGGTCTACTCAATTTTATCGAAATGGTTGTAGATTTTGTTGATGGTAATGTAAAAGATATTTTTCATGGGCGTAATCCCCTTATCGCACCAATGGCGCTGACTATTTTTGTCTGGGTTTTCTTTATGAACCTGATGGATTTGATACCGGTCGATGTTATTCCCTGGATTTGGCAGCATATTTCGGGAAATCCTCACGCCTTCATGAAGGTTGTTCCTTCCACTGATCCGAATATTGCGCTTGGAATGGCCTGTGCTGTTTTCATTCTGATGATCTTTTATTCCCTGAAAATCAAGGGGCCTGTCGGTTTCATTAAAGAGTTAACCTTACACCCGTTCAGCGCAAAAAACCCTTTTGTTCAAGTGTTGTTTGTTCCACTTAACTTCTTTATGGAGGTTTTGGGCCTGCTGGCCAAGCCCTTTTCGCTCGGTCTGCGACTTTTCGGCAACATGTATGCGGGGGAGATGATCTTTATCCTGATAGCATTGATGTATAACGCTGGTTTGATACTGGGTATTTTTGGCGGATTTTTGCAAATGGGATGGGCGATATTCCACATTCTGGTTATAACCTTGCAAGCATTTATTTTCATGGTTCTGACAATTGTATATCTAAGTCAGTCACACGAAGATCATTAACCTTTATTTTTAATCTCAAACTCAAGTAGGAGAAAACAATGGAACTTAAACTTATCGCTGCTGCAATTATGTTGGGCCTGGGTGCTCTGGGTGCTGCGGTTGGTGTGGGTATCCTCGGTGGTAAATTACTCGAAGGAACAGCTCGTCAACCAGAACTTGGCCCGATGCTACAGGGTAGGTTCTTTCTTGTTGCCGGCCTGATTGATGCGATCCCCATCATCGGTGTGGGTATGGCCATGTACCTGATCTTCGCTGCGTAATAAACGGACATCAATCGTTTTTAACTTTTGGTAAGAGGAAAAGGTAGTGAATATTAACCTGACGCTATTTGGCCAGATCATAACCTTTGCAGTTTTCGTCTGGTTCTGTATGCGCTTCGTGTGGCCACCTATTCGTAGCGCCATGGAAGAACGAGAAAAGAAAATGGCCGATGGCCTGGAAGCTGCCGATCGGGCAAGTCGTGATTTGGAGCTCGCCAAGGAAAATATTGCGGAAAAACTGCGTGAAGCAAAGGCTCAGGCAGCCGAGATTATCGATCAGGCCAACAAACGCGCTAATCAGTTGGTTGAAGAAGCCAAGCAACAAGCCAGAGAAGAAGGCAGCCGGATTGTCAATGCTGCCCAGGCTGAAGTTGAACAGGAGTACAAAAGGGCGCGTGAAGAATTACGCAGCAAGGTTTCAGAGCTTTCGGTTATTGGTGCAGAGAAAATTCTTCAAGGCAGTGTAGACAGAAGTCAACACAGTGAAATGCTGGCCAGACTGGCTTCAGAGCTTTAATTAAAGGGTTGGATTTATGGCAGAATTTGTCACGATAGCAAGACCCTATGCCAAGGCAGCATTTCAATTCGCTCGGGAGATATCCCGGTTCAAGGAATGGGCTGAGATGCTTCAATATGCAGCGGCAGTGGCCTCTAACGAGCAAATGTCCGGCTATCTGGATAACCCCAGACTAACAGCAGCCCAGCGAGGGGAAATGTTTCTTCAGGTTTGTGGTGAAAAACTTGATGACCATGTTCAAAATCTTGTTCTGCAATTGGCAAAAAACAAGCGCCTGGCGGTTCTTCCTCAAATATGTGAGCTCTACAAGGGGTTTCTTGCAGAGGAAAGTCGCTCTGAACAGGTTCAGGTTTCCTCTGCTTATCAGCTCACAGCTGAACAACAGCTTGAGCTTGAAAGAATTTTGAGAGACAAGTTAGGCAAGAAGGTCACCATACAAAGTGCTGTTGATGAGACACTGATCGGTGGTGTTGTTATCAGGGCAGGTGATCTGGTCATAGATAACTCGGTAAGAGGCAAGTTGGCTCGTTTGGCCAATGCCATCAAGTAAATTTAATTTAGACTTTTGCTGGAAACAGCGAGGGAAAGAGCATGCAGCAACTCAATCCATCAGAAATTAGCGATATTATTAAACAACGCATCAGCGGAGTAGATATTTCTGCTGAAGCAAGAAATGAAGGGACCATTGTAAGTGTGTCTGACGGTATTATCCGTATTCATGGTCTTGCCGATGTTATGTACGGTGAGATGATAGAGTTCGATGGAGGTCTCACGGGTATGGCCTTGAACCTTGAGCGGGATTCTGTTGGCGCGGTCGTTCTTGGTGACTATTTGAAGCTGGCTGAAGGCCAGAAAGCCCGTTGTACCGGGAAGATTCTTGAAGTTCCTGTAGGGCCGGAATTACTCGGTCGCGTTGTCGATGCCTTGGGTAACCCGATTGATGGCAAGGGTGAGCTTAATGCAAAAATGACAGATGCTGTCGAAAAAGTAGCACCGGGTGTTATTGCTCGTAAGTCAGTCGATCAGCCTGTTCAAACAGGGTATAAGGCTGTAGATGCGATGGTGCCTATCGGGCGTGGTCAACGCGAGCTGATCATTGGTGATAGGCAGGTGGGTAAAACAGCTTTAGCCGTTGATGCCATAATCAACCAGAAAGGTACGGGTATTAAATGTATCTATGTGGCGATTGGTCAAAAGCAATCGACGATTGCCAATGTGGTGAGAAAGCTTGAAGAACATGGTGCCATGGGTCATACCATTGTTGTAGCCGCTGGTGCTGCCGATGCGGCTGCCATGCAGTTTTTGGCGCCGTTCAGTGGTTGTACGATGGGTGAATATTTCCGTGATCGTGGTGAAGATG
>JAGRJA010000106.1 GCA_020443005.1 Pseudomonadales bacterium | reverse complement strand
TGCCGCAATACACTACTCATCAAACATCCGTTCAATTGCCGGCTTTTGATTGGCCGGATCGATTCCCTTTTCCAATTGTTCTCCGGTTAATCCGTAACGGCGTTGTCGCTGATAGAAATCATCAAAAGCCGCTTGCAGGGAATTACCGTCAAAATCAGGCCATAATTCATCAGAAAAATAAAGTTCTGCATAGGATATCTGCCAAAGCAGAAAATTACTGATACGCTTCTCACCGCCCGTGCGAATACATAAATCCGTTGGGGGAAGATCACCGAGGCAGGCATAACGGTTAAACAGTTGTTCACTGATCTGACTGCTTTCGAGCTTTCCTGCCTTGACATCCTCGGCAAGCGCAGCTGCTGCCTGAACGATATCCCATCGTCCACCGTAATCTGCAGCAATCACAATGGTCATTGCACCGTGGCGGGTCATGGCTTCAGCTTCTTCGATTTGTTTACACAGACTTTTCGAGAATCGCGTTCGATCACCAATAACACGAATCCTGACATTCTCTTTCTGTAGCGCTTTGGCTTCTTTTTTCAGATAGGTGGAAAAAAGCGACATCAAGGCCATCACTTCAACTTTGGGACGATTCCAGTTTTCACTGCTAAAAGCGAACAGCGTAAGCACTTCCACACCGGCTTTCCTGCTCGCTTTCAAAACATCCCTGACACGCTCAACACCAACTTTATGCCCGGACGGCCCGGGCAAGCCACGCTTTTTAGCCCAACGGTTGTTGCCATCCATAATAATGGCAACATGCCTCAATTGATTTGCGGTTTGACGATCTTCAGGCATAAAAACCGTTCAGATTTCCATCAGGTCTTTTTCTTTTTCCGATAGGGATTTATCGATTTCCGCGACAAAACTGTTGGTTATTTTTTGTATTTCTTCTTCTGCACGGCGCTCGTCGTCTTCACTGATTTCCTTGGCCTTTAACAGCTCCTTGATCTGGTTATTGGCATCTCTCCTGATATTCCGGATTGATACCCTGGCCGTTTCAGCCTCGTTCCTTGACTGCTTGATAAATTCTTTTCGGGTTTCTTCCGTGAGTGCCGGCATCGGTATGCGAATCACTGTTCCTGCCGTCGATGGATTCAAGCCAAGATCGGAGGAAAGAATCGCCTTTTCTATCACCGGCACCATCGTTCTTTCCCAGGGCGTAACAGAGAGCGTTCGGCCATCCTCAACCGAAACATTGGCAACCTGACTCAAAGGCGTTGGACTTCCGTAATAATCCACCTGTATAGAATCGAGTATTCCGGGGTGAGCGCGACCGGTTCTGATTTTATTGAATGCATGCCCAAGCGCTTCGATCGATTTTTGCATGCGCACTTTGGCTTCTTTCTTGATTTCATTAATCATGTTTATCTGCCCTCCTCAATCAATGTGCCTTCATCACCACCAACAACAATATTCAGCAACGCTCCACTTTTTGACATCCTGAAAACCCGGACAGGCATGAGATGCTCACGACACAGACAGATGGCCGTCAAATCCATCACACCGAGTTTTTTATCCAGTACCTCATCGTAGGTCAACCTGTCGTACTTTATGGCTGCTGTATCCTTCATCGGATCAGCGGTATAGACTCCATCCACCTTGGTGGCTTTCAATACCAGTTCCGCATTGACCTCAATACCACGCAAACACGCAGCGGAATCCGTGGTAAAAAACGGGTTGCCCGTGCCCGCCGAAAAAATCACGACTTCGCCGGCCTCGAGATAGCGAATCGCCCGGCGACGATCATAATGCTCTACGACACCGCTCATCGGAATGGCAGACATAACACGGCTTTCAATATTGCTTCGCTCCAGTGCATCGCGCATGGCCAGTGCATTCATTACAGTCGCCAACATACCCATATGATCGCCGGTTACCCGCTCCATGCCGGCCGCACTGAGCGCAGCGCCCCTGAACAGGTTGCCGCCACCAATAACCAGACCCACCTGAACACCAATACCCACCAGCTGGCCAATTTCAAGCGCCATTCTGTCGAGAATTTTGGGATCGATCCCAAAACCCTCTTCACCCATCAACTCTTCACCGCTTAACTTGAGTAATATGCGCTTGAACTTTTTATCTCTGGTCGAAGTACTGGCTGACATTTTTCATCCTCTGGCAAAACTTCGCCGGCATACTGCTACCGGCGAATCACACGCTGGAAATCATCGATAGTAACCGGACTGAACCTACTTTGCACCCTTGACCTGGGCAGCAACTTCAGCGGCAAAATCGACTTGTTCAACTTCAATACCCTCACCCACTTCAAAGCGCGCAAAAGCGGTAATCTCGGCGCCTGCTGACTTGACCAGTTTGCCGACAGTAGTGTTCGGATCCTTGACAAAAGGCTGCTCAACCAGACTGACTTCTTTCAGGAATTTATTGATTCGGCCGACCAGCATTTTTTCGACAATGTCTTCCGGCTTGCCAGCCATGTCAGGTTGGGCACGAATGATTTCCTTCTCCTTTTCGAGCACTTCGGCAGGCACATCTTCGGCATTCAATACCATCGGGTTAACGGCGGCAACATGCATGGCGACATCTTTTGCCAGCTCTTCATCACCGCCTTTCAGTGCTACCAGCACACCAATGCGTCCACCGTGGATATAACCGCCAATCACACCCTCAGCCTGCAGGGCAATCGCACGACGCACCTGAATATTCTCACCGATTTTCTGAACCAGTGCCTGCCGGGATTCCTCAACACTGCCATTGCTTACCGACAGCGCCTTGATAGCATCAACTTCGGTAGCCTTGGCCGACTTGGCGGCCTCTGCAACCTCACGACAGAACTTCAGGAAGTTTTCATCGCGAGCGACAAAGTCCGTTTCACTGTTCACTTCGAGCATCAAGCCGTAATTGCCTTCTGATGCGATAACGACCGCGCCCTGGGCTGCTGTTCTGCCCGCTTTTTTGTCAGCTTTTGCAGCACCGGATTTACGCAGGTTTTCTACAGCCAGATCAATATCACCACCGGCTTCAACCAGCGCCTTCTTGCACTCCATCATTCCCAGACCGGTTCTTTCACGCAGGTCTTTAACCATTGATGCAGTTATATCTGCCATTTTATTGCCCTCTTTACTTACTTTTGATACATGAAAAAAAGGGGGGCAAGCCCCCCTTCCTGTGATAGTTTGCCTTTATTCGGCAGCAGCCTCTTCAACCTCTACATATTCATCCTTGTTTGGCACGCCGTTTTTCTGGGCGATACCTTCTGCACAGGCATCGGCAATAGCGGTGACATACAGCTTGATAGCGCGGATCGCATCGTCATTGCCCGGAATAATGTAATCGACACCATCGGGATCACTATTGGTATCCACGATACCGATAACAGGAATACCCAACTTATTGGCTTCAGTGATGGCAATACGCTCGTGATCCACATCAATCACAAAAAGCGCATCCGGCAGACCACCCATATCCTTGATACCGCCAATAGAACGCTCCAGCTTCTCCATGTCACGACGACGCATGAGCGCTTCTTTTTTGGTCAAAATATCAAAAGTGCCATCCTGACTCTGTTTTTCAAGATCGCGATAACGCTTGATCGATGCGCGAATGGTTTTGTAGTTCGTGAGCATACCACCCAGCCAGCGATGGCTGACATAAGGCATACCAACCCGTTCTGCCTGCTCCTTGATGGTTTTTGCCGCTGGACGCTTGGTACCGACGAAAAGGATCTTGT
>JAGRJA010000001.1 GCA_020443005.1 Pseudomonadales bacterium | reverse complement strand
CGGCTTCTGCTGTGTTCTTGTCGTGTAACCATATTCTTAATGGCGGAGAGAGTGCACTGCTTTTACCAATCAACGGTGAGACTTCGCAGGCGATGGGGTCTTCATCACCGTATCGCCCGCTTTCACCCCAGGCTTTTTTTCCGGCAAGTACCGGATAGTTGTCGAGTTGCCGATTATTTTCGGTCAGCAGGCTGTTCAGCCGATCAAGATATTCTTCAGGGATTTCCCGGCTCAGCAAAAGCAATTGCAGTGCTTTCAGGTTTTCTGCCAGTAAGCGCCTTTTTTGCCAGTAAGGTGTGTGAGGATGAAGTTCAGTTGTCTTAGCCATGGTTTGAGAGGGATGCCTGCAGAATAATGGAGCAACATTGTCGTTATTGTTTGTACCATTTATATAAGCATTTGCCGGTTGTAATTGCTGCCAACTGCCCAAAAATGGATTTTTGAGTGAACTTTCACTTCTCAACCTGTCCTAATCGTGACAGAACAGGTTGATCAGCTGTTCTAGGTACATTTCATTACGAAAAACAGTAAAAATGTTTTGCAATAGTTAAGTAGGTGTTTATAATCGCGCGCTATGAGAAAGGATACTATCAAAACACGGAAAAAAATCGTGGCCGTCGCCGAGAAGCTCTTTGCAGAGTGTGGTATTGACGGTGTTTCACTCAATGAAGTCACCCGCGCCTCGGCGCAACGCAACAAGTCGGCGTTGACCTACCATTTTGGTAGCAAGGAAGGCCTGATGCTTGCGATTATCGACAAGCATGCGCCGGGTATTATTGAAAAGCGTAACAAGCTCTTGCAGGAAGTTCTTGATAGTGGCGATGTTACACTGGAAAAAATAATCCGTGCTGCAATAGAGCCCGTCATCCAGAAGCTTGATGACAAGGACGGCGGTGTATATTTCCTCAAGATTGTTGCTCAGCTTGCCAGTAACAAAAGTAATTTTTCCCTGTTTGAAGAGCGTCCTGAGTACCTGAGCAGTGATGACGCCCTGATGCGTGCATTGCGTGATCTGACAGCAGACATGCCTGAAGATCTGAGAATGATGAGAATGATGCAGGCATTCAGCATGTTGTTCCATACGCTGGTTTATATAGCTGATGTTACTGCAAAAAAACGCAAGGGCAAAAACGCCCGCCTCAAACAGTTGTTTATTGATAACCTGATTGACTCGCTGATGGCAATTGCCACGCTCGAACCTTCAGCGGCCACAAGGCAGCAGCTGGCGTTAGCGGGATAAAAGCGTTCTTTCATTCTACGACGACAAGCCGGGCTTTTTGCTCGGCTTTTTCGTTTTTATTGGCCGGTTTTCAGTAGCGTTTTGTGTTGTTTTACTGGCGATTTGTTACAATTCCAGCGTTTATCGGTGAGACTAACTATGATCAGAATTGCAGTGACCGGCGCCGCCGGCAGAATGGGGAAGACCCTGATTGAGGCGATTGCCATGCACCCTTACGCAGTACTGGCTGCAGCACTGGAGCACCCGGAAAGCAGTTTGAGAGGTGCCGATGCCGGCGAGCTTGCCGGTCTTGGCAAAAATGGGGTTTTGATTGTCACAGACCTTGCAGAGGTTGTTGACCAGTTTGATGTGCTGATTGATTTCACCACTCCCTTGGCGACACTGACCAATGCCCGTGTATGCGGTGAAGCGGGTAAATCCATGGTGGTTGGAACAACAGGTTTTTCGCCGGCGCAAAAGAGTGAGCTGGATCATTTAACGCGTCAGGTGTCTCGCTGTATGGCAGCGAATTTCAGTGTTGGTGTTAACCTGTGTTTTCATTTGCTGGATACCGCTGCAAGAGTGCTCGGTGATGATGTGGATGTTGAAATTTATGAGGCTCATCATCGTCACAAGGTGGATGCACCTTCCGGCACTGCCTTGAGAATGGGAGAAGTGGTTGCTGATGCCCTTGGTCGCGATCTGGGTTTGTGTGCTGTTTATGGCAGAGAGGGGCAGACCGGCGCTCGTGATCGCAAAACCATCGGTTTTGCCACTGTAAGGGCTGGAGACATTGTTGGCGATCATACGGTGATGTTTGCAGCCGATGGGGAGCGGGTAGAAATCACCCATAAAGCCAGCAGCCGAATGTCGTTTGCGCGGGGTGCTGTGCGCGCAGCGGTCTGGTTAATGCAGCAGCCAGCAGGTAATTATGATATGCAGGATGTACTTGAATTGCGCTAGGTAACAACTCGCTAGTTGTTCCGGTTTCCCCTAAAAAAGCGCACAATGATTTGTGCGCTTTTTTAGGTGTCAGCTGAAGGTGTCGACTTGGTTTTGTGCTCTCTTTGATCAGTGAGTCATATCATCAAAAAATGATTTTACCCTTTCAAACCAGGAGTCTTTTTTCGGGGAGTGGTGATTGCCCGACATGCTTTCCTGAAGCTGCCTTAGCAAGTCTTTTTGCTCCTTGTTCAGGTTAACGGGTGTTTCAACAACAACCCGACAGAGCAGGTCACCTGTAGTGCCACCCCGAATAGGGGTGACACCCTTGCCTCGCAGTCGAAACAGTTTGTCTGTCTGTGTTTCGGCAGGAATTTTCAGTTTGACCCGGCCATCAAGTGTCGGCACCTCCAGCTCCCCTCCCAACGCCGCATCAATAATGCTGATCGGTACTTCGCAGTAAAGGTTTTTGCCATCGCGTTGAAAAATATCGTGTTCCCGCAATCTTACCTGCACATAAATATCACCGGGAGGCCCGCCATCACTACCTGCTTCCCCTTCTCCGGCCAGACGGATTCGATCACCTGTGTCGACACCGGCAGGTACCTTAACAGAAAGTTTCTTTTCTTCTTCGACCAGACCCTGACCATGGCAATCAGCGCAGGGATCTGAGATCACAGTGCCTTTCCCCCGACATTCAGGGCAGGTTTGCTGGACTGAGAAAAAGCCCTGTTGCATGCGAACCTGTCCCATGCCATTGCAGGTGTTACATTTTTTGGGGGAGCTGCCGGGCTTTGCTCCGCTGCCAGAACAGGTTTTGCAATGCACCAGAGTGGGTACCCGAATATTTACTGTGGCACCCTTAACGGCCTGTTCGAGATCGAGATCGAGATTATAACGAAGGTCCGAGCCGCGAGAAGGTCCTCCACGGCGGCGTCCACCACCGCTACTGCCGCCAAAAATATCACCAAAAACATCGCTGAAGATATCGCCAAAACCACCGAAGTCTCCCTGACCAGCAGCGCCACCCATTGACGGGTCAACACCGGCATGACCAAAACGATCATAGGCTGCGCGCTTCTCGGCGTTGGTCAGCACTTCGTAAGCCTCGGTAGCTTCCTTGAATTTGGCGTCGGCTGCACTGTCATCCGGGTTGCGATCAGGATGATACTTCATCGCCAGACGCCGATAGGCTTTCTTGATTTCCTTTTCGTCAGCGTTTTTTTCTACACCCAGTACTTCATAAAAATCGCGTTTGGACATTTGCCTGATTGCCTCCATAGAAATTGGGCGAACACTTGCCCAACAACCTGTTCTTGTTTATTGCAGGCCTGGTTTGAAGCCTGATAAAAATGTAGCAGCCGGTAAACGGCAACGCGGGACTAGCCTGTCGTGCCGTCCCGCGCTTCGTTTTCAGAAAAAGTCGGCATCCAGCAGCCTGCCGACTCGCTTCCCTCCGGCTTGTGCCGGTTTTATTTTTTGTCGTCCTTGACTTCTTCAAACTCGGCATCGACGGCATCATCAGCGCCAGTGCTTCCGGTTTCTTCTGTAGCACCGGCTGCTTCAGCTGCTGAGGCTTGCTCGGCATACAGTTTTTGCGCGAGTGAAGAAGATGCCTCGGAAAGCTTTTTGGTGGCAGCTTCAATGGCATCCTTGTCATCACCTTTCACAAGCTCATCCAGCTCCTTGAGTGCAGCTTCAATAGCGCTTTTTTCTTCATCCGTTGCCTTGTCGCCGGCTTCGTCCAGCGTTTTGCGGGTTGCGTGTGCAAGGCCTTCGGCTGTATTGCGCGTTGTCACCAGTTCCTCGAACTTGCGATCGGCTTCGGCATTGGCTTCTGCATCTTTCACCATTTTTTCGATTTCCTCATCACTCAGACCTGATGAAGCCTTGATAACAATGGACTGTTCCTTGCCAGTAGCCTTATCTTTTGCCGTTACATTGAGAATGCCGTTGGCGTCCAGGTCAAAAGAAACCTCGATTTGGGGCATGCCTCGTGGTGCTGGCGGAATATCAGCAAGGTCAAATCGGCCCAGCGACTTGTTCTGGGAGGCCTGTTTTCGCTCACCCTGAACAACATGGATGGTTACCGCTGTCTGGTTGTCGTCTGCCGTTGAGAAAATCTGCGACTTCTTGGTCGGGATCGTGGTGTTTTTCTCAATTAATGGCGTGGCGACACCTCCCATGGTTTCGATACCCAGCGTCAGCGGCGTAACATCCAGAAGCAATACATCCTTTACATCGCCGGAGAGAACCGCACCCTGAATAGCAGCGCCCATGGCAACCGCTTCGTCGGGATTGACATCCTTGCGGGGCTCCTTGCCGAAAAACTTGGCAACGCTTTCCTGAACAAGAGGCATGCGGGTCTGGCCGCCCACGAGAATGACATCGTCAATTTTGTCTGTCGATAAACCGGCATCTTTCAGGGCTATTTTCAGTGGTTCCAGAGAGCGTTGAACCAGCTTTTCAACCAGTGATTCCAGTTTGGCGCGGGACAGTTTGACCACAAGGTGCTTGGGCCCTGTTGCATCAGCCGTGATATAGGGCAGGTTGACTTCAGTCTGCTGGCTGGAAGAAAGCTCGATTTTGGCTTTTTCAGCGGCTTCTTTCAGGCGCTGCATGGCCAGTGGATCCCCTTTCAGGTCGATGGTGTTCTCCTTCTTGAAAGTTTCGGCCAGATAGTCAATCAACGCGAGGTCAAAGTCTTCACCACCAAGGAAAGTGTCGCCGTTAGTGGCCAGTACTTCGAACTGGTGCTCGCCATCCACTTCGGCAATCTCGATAATTGAAATATCGAAGGTGCCACCACCCAGGTCATACACGGCGATAGTGCGATCACCTTCGGCCTTGTCCATACCATAGGCCAGTGCTGCAGCAGTAGGTTCGTTAATGATGCGTTTGACATCCAGGCCTGCAATACGGCCTGCATCTTTTGTAGCCTGGCGCTGGGCATCGTTGAAGTAGGCGGGCACCGTGATGACCGCTTCTGTGACTTTTTCGCCGAGATAGTCTTCAGCGGCCTTTTTCATTTTTTTCAGCACCTCGGCCGATATCTGGGGGGGAGCCTTGCGATCACCGCCAGCCTCTACCCAGGCATCGCCATTATCGGCTGCCACGATCTTGTAAGGCACCATGTTGATGTCTTTTTGCACAACATCGTCCTTGAACTGGCGACCGATCAGGCGCTTCACTGCAAACAGGGTATTGTTGGGGTTGGTGACTGCCTGGCGTTTTGCGCTTTGGCCCACCAGAATTTCGCCTTCAGGTGTGAAGGCGACAATAGAAGGCGTTGTGCGATCACCCTCCGCATTTTCAATCACCTTGGCTTTGCCGTTTTCAAGTACCGAGACACATGAGTTTGTTGTGCCAAGGTCAATACCGATAATCTTACCCATTGT
>JAGRJA010000105.1 GCA_020443005.1 Pseudomonadales bacterium | reverse complement strand
GGCTTTCTGATTAAAACCAAACGGACTCTGAAGAAATTTACCCACTTGCAAATGTATACGAACTACATTGGCGCCCAGTGCTTTCATGGCAAGAAAATCATTCTCGACCTTATGCCACTCTTCATCCCAATAATCCTCAATCAGGCGATAATGCTCGTCATGATCATAGTTGAAACCCAAAGGCACAAAACGCAAGTGACTGAGTGCGTATTCAAAACAGTTTTTTTGAGATGAAACAACAATGGGTTCAGCCACAGCAATAACTATCTATATCTGCAAGTAAAAGAGGTGCATTGTAGCGGAAAGCATCGAATGCAAGAAAGCCGAAAGGTGTAAAGAAGAAAAACGGCGATTCAGTGAGCTTGTTCAGCCAGCCTGAAAAATTAAAAACCCTGAAACCGGCAGACTAAAAGACGGGGAATTGAAAAATGACCAGGAAAACGCCCGTTCTATTTTTTATGCATTGCAAAAAGTAAAAAAGATAGAAAGGAAACACCCTGCCGGTTAGCACGCTAGCCAGCAGGGTCAACTCCCTGTAAGCTTCCCACCGTCCATGAGATAGTAGTCAACTGGTCAGGCTTATCCAATAAGCCAAAAGGAGAAAGTCACCTAATATCCGTATCTTCCCTGGCGACAACATCCCTGTGAGCATCATCCTTGCCACTTCATCCTGAAAAATGCACAATCCCTGTACGCTTCCTGAAATCCATGTGAGTTCATCCATGAACCTGTGAGTATTTTCTCTCTTTTGACAGAAGGGCGATAGTGGCTAAAGTCTCCAATGCTTGTAGGAAATATCCTACAAGCATTGGTCAACACCCTGAACATTACCACCTCTCACTTTCCAAAACCTTGCCATTAAGCTCATCGGTCTTCGCCTGAAAACAAATGCGTTATATTGACCGACCCAGACAGCTGGGTTACTGTTCGCTCCCGAATTACTTTCACATATTCCGGCTTCCGGGTAAGCAAAATGGCGCAGCGCAAAAAATCACTGAATTTCGAGGATGCCCTCGAAAATCTCGAAGAGATTATTGAAAATATGGAATCTGGCGACTTGTCGCTTGATGAGGCACTCAAGGCTTTCGAAGAAGGCGTCAAACTGACCAGAGAATGCCAGCAAATGCTGGAAACCGCCGAACAACGCGTCAAGCAACTCATGGCCAATGGCGATGAAGACGACTTCCCTGGCGGTGACGCCTGAGCATGCCAACTTCGTTCCAGCAATTCTTCACTGAATGCCAACAACGCACAAACCGTTTTCTATCCGAAAACCTGCCTCCCGCCATTGAGCCAGCCGCCAAACTTAAAGCAGCCATGCGTTACAGCTGTCTTGATGGAGGAAAAAGGGTTCGCGCCACTCTTGTTTACGCGACTGCAAACATCTTCACGCCAGCGTTTACCAGCCCACTCATCGACACTGCTGCTGCTGCAGTGGAGTGTATCCATGCCTACTCGCTGATTCACGATGACCTGCCGGCCATGGACAATGATGACTTGCGCCGCGGCAAGCCAACCTGCCACAGGGCATACGATGAGGCTACTGCCATTCTTGCCGGTGACGCCTTGCAAACTTTTGCCTTTGAACTCTTGAGCAAGGCCTGCTCCACCGACAGCGCCAGATTGTTGTCAATAATTCGTCATCTGGCTGCAGCATCTGGCTCAGGAGGGATGGCCGGCGGGCAAGCAATGGATATGGATGCAACCGGTCAAAATATCGACCTTGCAGTTCTGGAGTCCGTGCATCGTCATAAAACAGGCGCATTGATAACGGCTTCAGTGATGATGGGGGCCTTGGCTGGCGGAGCTTCAGACGAAGAGGTGGTGTTTGAAAAACTTAAAGATTATGCCAAAAGTATCGGGCTCGCCTTTCAGGTTCAGGACGATATTCTGGATGTTCAAAGCTCAACTGAAATTCTTGGAAAAACCAGTGGTTCCGATATTTCCATGGCAAAAGCTACTTATGTCAGTCTGTTAGGCATCAACGGTGCCGGCAACAAAGTCAGTGAGCTTCACCAAAATGCCTTATCCGCTTTAAGCGGATTTGGTGGTGAGGCTGAGCATCTCAGGCAACTGGCAAAATTCATCATTGAACGCAAACATTGATTTGTTTTTATAAACCGTGCCTTTTCTTGCCCTGCAACCGTTTGCAGCCTGTCAAATACAGAAAAGCAGATTAACGCACCGCTTTGTTGTAGAATCACCTTCTTGAAGTTATGTGTATGTGTAAACGGTTCCCCTGATGTTTCAACAGATCCCGCTGCAGCGGCCAAAAACCCCTTTGCTCGATTCCGTCGATGTCCCGGCAAAACTGCGTTTACTCGACGAAGAGCAGCTTCCGGCACTCGCCAGAGAACTCAGGGAGTTCATGCTCTATTCAGTGGGACAAACCGGGGGGCACTTCGGTGCCGGCCTTGGCGTAGTTGAACTAACCATAGCACTGCATTATGTCTACAACACCCCGGATGACCGTCTCGTCTGGGATGTTGGCCACCAGGCTTATCCGCACAAGATACTGACCGGGCGGCGCGAACAAATGCTGACCATGCGTCAAAAAGACGGCTTGTCCGGCTTCCCAAAACGCTCGGAAAGCCCCTACGACAGTTTCGGTGTCGGCCATTCCAGCACCTCTATCAGTGCCGCTCTGGGTATGGCACTTGCAGCCAAACTCAATGGCTCATCACGCAAGACTGTAGCGGTTATCGGTGATGGCGCCATGACAGCCGGCATGGCTTTCGAGGCATTGAATCATGCCGCGCATACAGCCGCAGACATGCTTGTCGTGCTCAACGATAACAATATGTCTATCTCTCACAATGTGGGAGGTCTTGCGACCTACTTTTCGAAAATCTGGGCCAGCAAGCCCTATAACTCACTGAGAAGTGGTGGCAAGAAAATGCTTGCCAAAATTCCTCCAGCCTGGGAATTGGCCCGAAAAACAGAGGAACACATGAAAGGCATGGTTTCTCCAGGCACCCTTTTTGAAGAACTCGGCTTCAATTACATCGGCCCGCTTGACGGCCATGACCTGCAAGGCCTGGTACATACAATAAGCAACCTCAAGGACCTTGAGGGCCCACAGCTTCTTCACATTTGCACACAGAAGGGCAAAGGTTTCGAACCCGCTGAAAATGATCCTGTAGGTTATCACGCACTGAACAAACTTGAAGCGAAAACAGCGGGTTCACTCAATGCCGTCAAGGAAAGCCCTGCCGCCAAACCACCGGTCACAATGAAATTCCAGGATGTCTTTGGCCAATGGTTATGCGACATGGCTTCTGTTGATTCAAGACTGGTGGGTATCACTCCTGCGATGTCGGAGGGCTCGGGTATGACCCGTTTTTCCCGACAATTTCCTGACCGTTACCACGATGTTGCGATAGCCGAACAACACGCTGTAACTCTGGCGGCAGGGCTGGCTTGCGAAGGTATCAAACCGGTAGTAGCTATCTATTCAACCTTCCTTCAGCGGGCCTATGACCAGCTGATTCACGATGTTGCATTACAGGAACTGGATGTCTTGTTTGCAATAGACCGTGCCGGTGTTGTGGGTGAAGACGGAGCAACACACGCGGGGAATTTCGATCTCTCTTTTTTACGCTGCATACCCAACATGATCATCATGACGCCTTCCGATGAGAACGAAACCCGACAAATGCTCTATACCGGTTTCATTCACAAAGGTCCGGCAGCTGTCCGTTATCCGAGAGGCCTCGGCATTGGCGCACACATTCAGCAGGACATGATAAAGCTCGACATCGGAAAAGGGGTTATCCGTCGTCAAGGCAAGGGGGCAGCCATTCTCTGTTTTGGCCCATTGCTTCACGAAGCTGCCAAAATTGCCGAAGAACTCGATATCACCCTTGTCGATATGCGCTTTCTCAAACCGCTCGATTCTGCCCTTGTACTCAGCATGGCCAGACAGCATGAATTACTGGTGACCCTCGAAGAAAATGTCATCATGGCCGGTGCCGGTTCAGCCGTAAACGAAATTCTGGCCGCTGCCAACCTGCAAACACCGGTGCTCAATCTTGGCCTTCCCGATCATTTTCCTGCCCATGGCAAAGCAAGTGAAATTCTCGAAGACGCGGGCCTTGATGCGAACAGCATCAAACAATCTGTGATAAGTCGATTATCATTGATTAGACAATCGGCGATTGACGCTCACCATCAAGGTCATCGCGCCTGAGCAACAAACAGCGTATCCTCAAAACAGCCCCCAAACCCCGACCGCTTTCATCTGGACGGTAACCGCGCTCTTTCAAGTTTTACGATCTGACAAAGAAGAAGAAAAGCAGGTATCCCCTAAAATCAGATATCCAGCAAGTGCCCAAGTTTCCCGGCTTTTGTAGCAAGATACCCCTGATTGTGCGGATTACCCCCGGAGTGGATGGCGATCCTTTCGACAATTTCACAGCCTATCTGCTCCAGAGCGGCAACCTTTCGGGGGTTATTTGTCATTATTTTCAGTTTTTGCACGCCCAAATGCGCCAGCATGACTTTGAGCATACTGTAGTCACGCATGTCGGCAGCAAACCCCAGTTGCTCATTGGCTTCGACAGTATCTGCTCCTCCGTCCTGCAAATGATAGGCCCTGATCTTGTTGATTAAACCTATACCTCGACCTTCCTGTCGCAAATAGAAAAGAACCCCTCGCCCTTCTTTCGCTATTTGCTGCATGGCTTGTTGCAACTGAGCCCCGCAATCACACCTCAAACTGAAGAGCGCATCGCCGGTCAGGCACTCGGAATGAATGCGTGCCAATACCGGTTCGCCATCAGAAACGCTGCCCATACTCAATGCAACATGTTCTTTACCCGACTCGGTGTCTTCAAAGCCGTGAATATCAAACTCACCCCATCTGGTAGGTAAGCGGGAAGTTTGTACAAACTGTATGGCCACAGTGAATTCCGGAATAAATGTTCAAGAGGGCGCGTATTCTAGCAACTGAAAACAGTGCTTGCGAGAAAAAGCCTCTCAGGAAATACCCTGAGTGACCGCTTTGTTCAATACTTTTTCTCTAGTGTCAGCGTGTTGTTTTTTTCTGTCATGTCAAAGTATTGAAGAAAGCTCATACCCAGCAGGAGGGGGCCATGCATCTCGGCGACAATAACAGATGCCTGTACATTGCTGACAGTAAGGTGACCAACCGTTACCGAAGGCAATGTCAGCTGGTAAGAGGTGACAAGCCCTGCCGCCGTACTGCTCATTGACTTCCTGCCGCTGCGCCAGCGAATACCCAGGCGGTCGGCATCATGATAATCCATAGCCACAACGGTTGCTCCGGTATCCAGTAGAAACTGGACTTGCCGGCCGTTCACTTTTCCGAGCGTCATATAGTGGCCGTCAGGCCCCTTGGGAATACTGAAACTGCTCTTGTCAACTTTTTCAAAACTGGTTTGTATTCGTGAAGTCAACCCCATCGCTACAGTCTCCCCCTGCCATTCGAAGGTAGCCTGCTGGGTATTAACATCAACCAGCGTAAGACCTTCCGGACTGGTTTTCCCTTTCTTGAGGATATGCTGCACACCATCAATGGTTACCACAGCCTGGTTCTTCATCAGGCCATTAACCTGTATGTCAGGCAAGGCATTTACAATACCGGCATGACAACCCAAGGCGAATATCAGCAATAATGAAAAAAAACGCATCCCTCGCCTCCTCAAGCCTAATCTTCTCCGCCATTTGCGGTTTTCAGATAGCGGAAAAACTCACTATCCGGATCAACCAGTAAAATATCGCCCTTGTTGTTGAATGTATCGCGGTAAGCCGCCAAACTACGGGTAAACGCGTAAAATTCGGGGTTTTTATTGAACGCTTCTGCATAAATCGCTGAAGCTGTTGCATCACCATCACCGCGGATTTTTTCAGAATCGCGGTAAGCCTCGGCTTCTATGACTGTTCTCTCCCTGTCCGCTGCCGCCCTGATAAACTCGGCTTTTTCCTTACCCTCGGAACGATGTTTTTTGGCCTCCCTCTCTCGCTCGGATCTCATGCGGTTGTAGACATCAGAACTGACAGCGCGAGGAAAATCTATTTTTTTCACCCTGACATCAATAACCTCAACCCCAAGACCATCGTGAACAATGTCGTTAAGGTGCTCTTTGAGATCAGCCATAAGCTCATCACGCTGCCCCGATACCACTTCGTTGAGCGTTCGCTCGCCAAACTGGTTGCGCAGCCCTTCGTTGACGCGCTGCCTTAACAGGCCCTCTGCAGCCAACTCGTCACCACCTGTAGCAGTATAATATTTCGCGGCATCGACAATTCACCATTTGATGAATGAGTCCACATCCAGTGCTTTTTTCTCTGCCGTTAATATACTTTCAGGCGGTGCATCCACGGTAAGAATCCTGGCATCAAAACGACGCACATCATGCATGAAAGGCACCTTGAAATGCAGACCCGGCTGGATATCGCCATCAACCAGACGCCCGAATTTCAGCAAAACAGCCCGCTCCTGCTCATAAACCACATAGACGATTTGCGAAAAGCCCAGCGTACAAAGCAAGACCAGAATGGCATAGCCCAAGAACCGATTACTCATTAGCGCGCCTCCCTTCCGGTGCGGCGGGTATCACTATTTCCCAGATCCCGCTTTAATTTGTTTAACACCTGAAGCGATATCGTATCAATATCGTCAGCGCTCAGGCGCAGAGGTGCAGACGATTTGTTTGTACCAACGGTAGAAGACTGTTCAACCAGTTTATCCAGAGGCAAGTAAATCATATTATTCCCCCCATCCACATCCACCATCACTTTGGAGCTTTGCCCCATAACACCCTGAATTGCATCAATATAGAGCCGCTGACGAGTCACTTCTGGTGCTTTTTCATATTCTGACAACAACTTGACAAAACGCTGGGCCTCACCCTCGGCACGAGCTATAACCTGGTCTTTATAGGCAGTCGCCTCCTGCACTATTCTCTGTGCCTGACCTCTCGCTTCAGGAATAATGCCATTTGCATAGGCTTCAGCTTCGTTCTGCACTCTTTCCTCATCCTCTCTGGCTTTTGTCACATCATCAAAAGCGGCCCTGACTTCATCGGGTGCCTGAGTTGATTCGAGGTTCACTTTTTCGATGCGGATACCCGTCCCGTAGTTATCGAGATAGGTTTGCAAGCGCGTCTGCACCTCTGCAGCTATCGCATCCCGTCCAAGTGTAAGGACATCATCCATCAGGGAACTTCCCACCACATGGCGTACTGCGCTGTCAGTCGCCTGGGCAAGACTGTTTTCCGGTGTTTTGACATTTAACACAAAGTCTTTGATATTGGCGATGTTGTATTGCACAGAAAGTTCGACCTCAACAATATTCACATCTTTCGTCAGCATTTGGCCTCTGGACAAATGAACCCGGTAGCTCGTTGTATTTTCCTGATACACCGTTTCAACCAATGGAATTCGCCAATGCAGCCCGGGGTTAACCACCTCTTTGAAAACGCCAAACCTCAAAACCACAGCGCGCTCTTTTTCATCAACCTGAAATACGCCCAGAAAAAAAATCAAACCGGCCAATAACGCAACGAAAATGCTGACGCCACCCGCCGAGGCACCTTTGGAATCGCCTCCGTTGCCATTACCACCACTCAAACCGAACACACCCAGAAAAGTATCCCTTAATTGCTTCAGAAGTTCATCAAGATCGGGTGGGCCCTGATCATTGTTGCCACCCCCTCCCTTACCTGCGCCTTTACCGCCCCAGGGGTCATTCTGGCGATCATCCCTACCCGGTTCATTCCAGGCCATAACATTACCTCAATGCGTTCTTTAATCTATAAAGCAAAAATTCTAACAGCCCGTCACAATGGCTGCACCCGATAAGTTCGTTGCCGGAAAGGTATGCCCAAGCCCCGCTCAACAAAGTCCATTGCCATCATCCATAATCTCGGACTCCCGCAAACCTTCCGTCTTCAGCAATCTCAAAAAATCGATTCTGGGCAGCCGTATATGCAAACGCATACTGCCGTCATCCAGCATATGCTCTGAACAAACGGCCTGTTTTTCATACAAACGCGAACGCAAACGCAACTGTCTTGCCTTCAAATGACAACAACCATCTACCATCTCGCCAGCAAGACGAGAGACGATAGACTGTTTCAGCAAATCCAGACCTTCACCGGTTTTAGATGACAAGCGCACTTTGTCAAAAGCCCCTTGCTGGTCTGTTTCTAATCCCGGCGAGAGGGTATCAACAAGGTCTATTTTATTCATCACCAACAGTTGAGGAACTTCTGCAGCGCCTATTTCCCGCAGGACTTCCTGCACTTCATGTATATGCATATCACGCTCGGCGCTTGATGCATCTACGACATGAAGCAGCAAATCGGCATTGGACACTTCCTCCAGTGTGGCTCTGAAAGCCTGCACCAGCTGATGGGGCAAATGGCTGACGAAACCCACGGTATCGGCAAGAATCACTTTCCCGACATCGTCAAAAGTGACAAAACGCATGGTCGGGTCAAGGGTTGCGAAGAGTTGGTCTGCGGCATAAACATCCGCATTCGACAATGCGTTAAACAAGGTGGATTTACCTGCATTGGTGTAACCGACCAGAGCCACTGTCGGCAACTCATTACGCTTGCGCGAACGGCGCCCCTGCTCGCGCTGCTTGCGAACCTTGCCCAGACGCGCCTCAATCGAGTTGATGCGCACTCGCAATAATCGCCGGTCGGTCTCCAGCTGTGTTTCACCCGGACCGCGCAGGCCTATGCCACCTTTCTGTCTTTCAAGGTGAGTCCAGCCTCTGACAAGCCGGGTTGAAATATGTCTTAATTGTGCAAGCTCAACCTGAAGTTTACCTTCGTGGGTTCTGGCTCTTTGGGCAAAGATATCCAGTATCAGGCCTGTTCTGTCCAGCACCCGACAACACAGCACTTTTTCCAGATTGCGTTCCTGACTCGGAGACAGCGTGTGATTGAACACAACCAACTCTGCCCCGCTTTGCTCAACAACAGAGCGAATCTCTTCCAGTTTGCCGGTGCCTATGAAATATCTCGGATCAGGTGAAGCGCGCTGCCCTGTGAGGAAGTCAACCGGGTCAGCACCGGCAGACAACGCCAACTCTTCAAACTCCCTGAGTTCCGCTTCGTCACTTTTGCGGCCAATATCCAGATGAACCAGCACAGCCAGTTCACCGGATTTGGGTCGATCAAAGAACAACAGTTACCTCAATGATAATAATCAGGCACCGTAGTCATTGTAATCATCATGTGTTTCACCTTGTGACCCGCTTCCATTAGGGTTGGGCAAACGGACGGGGCGTGAAGGCACTACAGTTGAGATTGCATGCTTGTATACCATCTGGCTCACGGTGTTTTTCAATAAAACAACAAACTGGTCAAATGAATCAATCTGACCCTGAAGTTTAATACCGTTAACGAGATAGATGGATACAGGAACACGCTCTTTACGCAGAGTGTTCAAGTAAGGGTCTT
>JAGRJA010000104.1 GCA_020443005.1 Pseudomonadales bacterium | reverse complement strand
TAACAAGCAGCAGATCACATTGATGTATATCCAGCCTGGTAAGCCAACACAGAATGCCTACATTGAACGATTCAACCGCACTGTCCGCCATGAATGGCTGGACATGCATATCTTTGAATCCGTGGAGCATGCCCAGCTATTAGCTACCCAGTGGCTTTGGTCGTACAATAACGAACGTCCGCATTCAGCAATTGGAGGCATACCGCCGAGGAAGATGCTGGAAGCGGCTTAAATTCTACTTGTTTTCGCTACGGAGAATGGGGGGATTACATGAGGATCGCCAAAAAAAACCATAACGGCATCACCGATAAACTTGTCAATCGTTCCTCCGTATCTCAAGGCGATTTGAGCCATTTCATCGAGATAATTATTTAACCAATTACTGAGAACTTCGGATTCCAGTGTATCGGTGATTTCTGTAAAACCTGTTATATCGGAGAAAAAGATCGTCAGTTTTTTTCTTCTGGTTTGCACATGCACATCGTTTTCACCTTCAAAAATTGAATTGTAGACCTGGGGGGAAAGATACTTGGCCAGTTTGCCGGCAAGTTGTTCAAGTGCCGCGGTTCTTTCTCTCACTTTGTCTTCAAGCTCGTAATTGGTTTTTATCTGCAACATCAGAGCCTGCTGCTGAGCCGCATCATTCTCCTTCTCCAGATAGGAAATCTTTGCTGCAAGACCCAGCGATTGCAAAACCGCCTCGATAGCCGACCCAATCTGTATCGCATTCTGAATAAAATAATTTTCCGGAATAAGATCAAAGAGCTTTAGAATATAAAGAAAGACACCGATTAAAACAGCGCCCCATGAAAGCAGAAAATAGCGCGCAAGAAAATTACCTCTGTACCACGAATAGATGCCCGCTATCAATATAATGGAACACGCAAGACTGGAGACTATCGGTAAAATATAGGCAAAACTGGCTGTCGACAGAAAAACCTGAAGCACCATGGAAAAACACAAAAGCACAAAAACTGCATTCAGCATAAAATGCATGACAGGCATAGTGCTTTTTATAGACAAAAAACACTTCGTAAACAATATGAGGAAACAGGTTTGCAACAAAACAAGAAAAAATAACAAATCAATAAAATGCACTGAAACCAGATTGGGGAAATATTCCAGTGCATAACCGTTCAACATGGAAATGGTGACAAGAAAGGTGCTGATATACAGCACATAATAGAGATAGGATTTATCCTTTATTGAAAAATAAAGCAATAAATTATAGAGACCAACAAGCAACATTATGCCAAAGTAAACACCCTCAAAAAGCTGTATATGGTGGCTGTAATCAATAAACCCGTTTTCATCCCAAAGCCCCAAAGGCACAAAACCGTTTTCACTTTCAACACGCAAATAAATTTGTTTTTTCTGACTCGGCTCTAGCGCAAAGGAAAAATTAGGCAGTCGATGAGCACGGCTATTATCACGATTGGCATTACTGACACCGGAAAGCCTGCTCGACACAAGTTGGTTTTCGCTCAACTCGTAAAACTCAATACTTTTCAAGACAGGTAAATCAACCACTAACATCAGGTTATCCTGAATGTCCTTGTTATTGAAAACAGTGAGTTTCACCCAGATGGCATTGCTGGAAAACCCTGTGTTTACTGCATCCCTGTTTGCCTTAAGAAATCGGCTATCAGGTAATTCAACAATGTCAGCAAGTGTCAGGTTCCTGTCATCAGACAGATAAAGCAAACCACCATGAATCGTATATTTACCCTTGACCGAATGATCAGTGCTGACCACTGAATCCAGCGTATTCTGTAAAGAATGTTCAGCAAGTAAATCTGGCGAAGCCAAAGAAAAAAAGAAAAGGATAAAAATGCAGTATCTGCCTATAAACAAACGCCTGAAAAAAAACTCCATTTCACAACCCCTTTGAAGTCCCTGAAATTTACAAGCGCTGCTTTTCCACTTGTAAAACGATGTCCATAAAATCGAGAATCAATCCCCTTGCATCATCAACACTATACCCTTTCGAAATCAGACCCTCTTGCAAAAGCGTAAACAGCAATCGCTGCTTTATGCCTTTTTCACTGAAATTTCTGCGACTATGAAACCACTCCATCAGCGTTGTACCACAGGCACAGTTACGATAAACCTCGATAAACTCTGGAGGTTCTTGATTTTCTTCAAGCCCTTCTACCGCCTTGATTTCTCGATCTGTATTTTCCAGCGCTACCGTTTCTGTAAAAAATTCCAGCTCATTGCTATACACCTTGTGACAGGTTGGACAGACCTTGGGAAAGGCCTCTTTTGTCAAGCACTGCATCTTCTCCATGTTTCGCCTCTATGCAAACCGAAGCAACAATCCGGCCTTGCTCTATACCCACCCGATACCCCTTCAGCTCACACTTGCCGCGGTTTGGTGAAGGCACTCTTTACACTTTTCTTCAGCGCCTTGATCAATCACTTCCACAGACGCCTTATTAATACAAGGCAGCGTAATGGTAAAAGTAGTCCCCACCCCGAGTTTACTGGTTACCTTCAAGGTGCCACCGTGTTTTTTAATAATGTCATGTGAAATGGAAAGCCCCAGTCCGGTTCCTTGACCTACTGGCTTGGTGGTAAAAAATGGGTCAAAGACTTTCTGAATAACATCGTTATCTATGCCTTTCCCTGTATCAGAAATTTTTATAAGAACCGCATCTTTTTGCGGGATCTTTTTTGTCGCTATCGTCAATTCGCCTTTCTCTTCAATTGCATGTGCTGCATTAACAAACAGGTTAACGAACACCTGGGACAATTGCGTTTCAGAACCCAACACATCCGGAAGCCCTTCATCCAGCTCTGTTATTATATCCACCTTGTACTTCAACTCACTGCGAGCAAGGTTCAAGGAAGAGTTCAAACATTTATGAAGATTCGTTGGCGAGTAGTTTGCAGATTGCTCATGCGCGAAGCATTTGAGATCTGTCACAATCTTTCTGATTCGATTGATACCATCATTGGTTTCCTCCACCAGATCTTCATAATCTTCCATAATAAATTTCAATTCCTTCTCATCCACTTCAAGACCGGATTCACACTTGAATGCCTGCGCCTCTTCTTCCGGAATTTTCGTTGCAATAATGTTTTTGGCGTAAGTTATGTACCCCTCCATTTGCCTGAAATAATCCTCAATTTTTTCGATGTTGGATGAAACAAACGCAATCGGATTATTGATCTCATGCGCTATACCTGCAGAAATGGTTCCCAAAGAAGCCATTTTTTCCGAGTGCAGCAATAAATCTTCGACCTTGTTGATTTGCTCTTCCTTTAACTTTACTTCTCTTAACAATTGATGATTTTCAGACTTCAGCGAAGTAATATCAGTGCCAAAATAGATATACCCGTCTTCTTCATCAGAAAGAAATGACAAGGGGAAAACAAAAGTATCGGTCCAGTAAATTTCACCGTCGCGTGTACGATTGCAAATTTCACCGTGCCAGGCTTTGCCTGATTTAACGACTTCCAGCATATCAAGCCAATACTGGGCATCGTGGCGACCCGAATCAACAACTTCCGAAGGTTTGCCTATAACCTCATAAAGCTCAAAACCGCTTTTCTTCAGGTAACTTTCATTTGCAAAAACAACATCGCCATTTTTATTGGTAACTATTACCAGATACTCATCCAGTATTTTCGCGAGTGGGCCCAATGCTTTTTTATTCAGTTTATGCTCGTTTGCATGGGTTTCAATTAAATGTAATTTAGAACCAAAATTGGTTTCACTTCTTGCCACCCCACTGATCGATGCAAATTCAGCGAGCTTCAACTCGACTCGCTTCGATGCCTTGTAGGTTTTAACAAGAATGAATGTCACAACAAGTAAAATAATCACTGAAGCAATCAAGCACGCTGTATCAAATGTAGCTCCCTGTACCTGGCTCAAGCTGTAAAAACTCGCATTTAACTTGTCCAATTTACTTCCCCTTTATTTATACTGTTTTTCTGAAGGCCTCCAGCACGGTAATGCCCGTCGTTAAAATCTAACCATCAACGCCTTTATGCACCCCGTTTTTTTGTTGTGCGGCACCGGCTTTTTCAAAATACAACTGTTTGAGCTCGTCTTCCTGCTCTTTCACCTTCTCTGCCAACATACGGTTTTCCACCATAATGCGACGAAATCTCAAACCCTCATTGATTGACTGAATCAGGTTGTCGTCATCCCAGGGCTTGGCGATAAAGCGAAAGGCACCGGCACTGTTAATCGCGTCCATCAGGGTATTGATATTGACGGCACCGGTAAGCACCATGCGAATCGCATCGGGTTGAAGTTGACGCAACTCGGAAAGGAAGGCAATGCCGTCAATACCCGGCATTCTGCAATCCGATAAAACGAGATCAAAAATACAGGTTCTGACCCTTTTCAGCGCCAACAAGGGATCCGTATAGGTTTCAATATCCCAGTCATGCTGGCGCCGCAGGGTACGCTGCAACGATTTGATGATGTTTTCCTCGTCATCCACAATCATGATTTTGTACATAAATATCCCCTCTTTGAATTTTATTATTTAATACATGCCGCTCAAAAATAGCGTATGTAACAAAACTACAGGCTTTGCCTTAAATGGAAAACTACCAAATAGGGTAGTTCAGCGATGGATTTCGACAAACGGTTACAAAGCCCGCTTAAACGGTTAAAAATTGCCAACGAATTGATTTGGATCAAAAAAACTCATAGACTTTGGTTTCATAAAAACTTCAAAACTGCAGCTATCGACAGAAAATGAATTTCGCTGACAGCTACACAACCTACAATGATCTCATTGCCCAGCTTGGGCTCGATATTTCCACATTTGGCGAAAACGCCTTTGATGAAACGGAGTTCAAACAGCTGCTGAATTCACTGGCTGATTATCTCGGCATGAATTTTGTCCATTTAATGACCTTTCACATATCATCCAACAAAAAAATGGTTGCACCCGACTTCAGCCTGAGCACTTTTCCTTCAGAGTGGGACAACGGTTACTATGAAGAGGAGCGATGGCGTCACGACCCCACCTTTGCCTATATCCACCGACACCTGCAAAGGCAGCCAGTGGTCTATGGCAGCTGGTCAGAAGCACTGCAACACGAGCTTATCTTGCAAAAAGCACAAAACACCTATGACGCCTATGTGGAAAAACTGACAACCGTTTTCGCCCAGGCCCGTCACCATAAAATAAACAGTGGCATATTCATCGCAAAACGCAATCAGGCTCATAAACTGGTGCTTTATTTTTCCAGCGCCGAAAACGACGAAGCGCTGGAAGACAGATTGGACAAAAAACACTGGGAAATGCTTTATACAGGCATGCTGATTTTTGAAGACCTGCTCAACTACCTGACAATAAGACAGCCCGTTACCAATAACACGAGCCATGCCGGGAAAAGTGATCTAAGCCTGTCGAAGACAGAAACATCGCTGATGCAGTACTTTCTTGCAAACCCTCAAAGCACGATAAAGGAAGCCTCATCTGCGCGAAATGTTTCTGAAAACACCACAAATTTTCATTTAAAACAGTTACGAAAAATACTCAATACGCCAAAGCTGCCCGCCTACCACCTGGCCCTGGTGCTCCGGGAAAAACATTTACTCTGAAAGACCTTCACCCGGTAATTAACAGGCTAGTCATACTCACTGAGCGTTTGTAAAAGATTCTCAAGAACCTGCAGCGCATCACTATCAATATCAACAATCTGGCAACCGGACCAGAAGCCCTTGCCACTTTCCGGTGTCGCCGAGTGCCACAAGCCCTCAACCGACATGTCAATTGTCACTGGTACGCCCTGATGAAGGTACTTCAAACTCAGGGGTATGATGGTATTACCGGGCAAGGGTTGGGTATGGGCCAGCATCAAACCGTGACGGGTCAGGTTCATCACACGCCCGAATGGTTCTCCATTTCGCAAAAAAGCTTCAATCAGACGGTCTGGTTTTTTTCTGGGTTCACTCCGTCGTTGACGATCCATAAAATCTCCGTTAATGCGCGAAATACCGTGTTTGACCGGTTAATTCTACAAGCCGATATTCTGAAAAAAAGATAAGTCGTTTACAGTTTGGCAAAAACAGGATGTTGCCTTTCCCGACAGGTGGGGGGCCGCTTGCCATACAGCACACTTCCAAATCACTCAGGCTGAAAGAACAAACAAACTGATAATACAGGCCATTGAGCCAATCCAGACCAGACTTCTCAATGTTGATTGATTGACGACATACAAAACCCCATAAAGAATGCGTAAAACCACAAAGGCAATGGCTATCATATTCAGTGTTGACTGGTTCACTTCCTGCAGATGGGCAATAATCACTGCCGCAGTAAACAGGGGAAAGGTTTCGTAAAGGTTTTGCACACTCCAGTAGGCACGCAACTTTGCACCTTCCAGACTGGCCAGATAAGTTCGGGGAGCCGCATTATCAAAATCCGGGCTAGCCTTTGCGTAGATGGTAAACAGAAAAGGTACACCAAACCCGGCGACCAGAATACACCAGTAAGCAATTGTCATTTTGAACTCCTCTTGAAAAAAACCGTATCGTTAACTGAAAAACCTTTGCCAGATAATCAGCCCCCAGACAACCAAAACCTGTAACAATGAAACAAGCACTGCAGCCGAAGCGATATCCTTGGCACGACCAGACAACGCGTGCCGCTCTGCGCCCACACGATCAACAACTGCCTCGATTGCCGAGTTCAACAACTCTGTTATCAACACGATAAAACAACTCATTAACAACAAGGCCACCTCCGTTACTGTTGAACCCAGCCAGAAGGCCAGAGGAATAAATACAACCAGTAAACAGGCTTCTTCCCTGAACGCCGCCTCGTTATCCCATGCCTGTTTCAAACCCGTGCACGAATAACCAAAGGCATCAACAATACGGGCCAGCCCCTTTTTTCCGGGTTTGTTCGTGAATTCAGTCATTGTCGCCCAGTTGATGATCCATACCCAATGCCGGTAATTCTACAGCAGGTTTGCCTACAATTTTCGCAGGAACACCCGCAACAGTGGTATGGGGAGGCACATCTTTCAACACCAGACTGCCCGCACCAATCTTTGCGCCTTCTCCTACCTCCACACAACCAAGCACATTTGCACCCGTACTGATCAAAACCCCCTGACGAATTTTCGGGTGACGATCCTTTCCACAATCCGTTCCCACACCACCGAGCGTTACCCCGTGCAGCATTGAGACATTGTCTTCAACAACAGCTGTTTCACCAATGACAACACCGGTAGCATGATCAATCATAATGCCCTTGCCAATGCGGGCAGCGGGGTGAATATCAACCGCAAAAGTCTGGGAAATCGCATTCTGGAAAAACAGCGCCAGCACCCTCCTGCCCTGAACCCACAATTGATGGGCAACACGATAAGCCTGCAAGGCGTGAAAACCCTTGAAATACAGCAAAGGCATGCTGTAATGATCGCACGCTGCATCTCTCTCGACATAGGCTTCTATATCCGCTGCGCCATCCTCAATTACCGCTGGCGTTTGCTGAAAAACCCCACAACAGATATCGGCGATCTGACTGACACTCATTGTCGGGCTCGCCAGCAAGCGCCCCAACCTGTGCGCCAGCGCTGATGCCAGATCGTCAAAGTCCAGTATTTCCTGCTGATAGAAATCTGCCATTGAGGGCTCCTGCATAACAGCCTGTCGCGCTTCCTCCTGTATGCGCTGCCATAACATATCGGTTTTCATAGGCATTCTGACCTGACATCAGCTTTTAATAGAACCAGCAATTCTCTCATATCTTCGAAGAGTGAAGCACCCGAACTTTCCAGTAAGGCTTTTTGCTGCTCGCGAAAATCTGCAGGCAGGTTTCTTGGCAGATGTGCCAGCACATTCATACCCGCCGCCAGTGCTGCATTCACCCCCGGAACGGAATCCTCTATCACAAGCGTTTGTGCTGGCAACGCCCCCATGCTGCGGGCAGCGTGAAAAAAAAGATCGGGGGAAGGCTTGCCAAAAGCGACTTCAGTGGCACTGAAGATATTCCTGCCCTCACCTTGCGAACAAAAATACTTTATCAAACCGGTTTTATTCAGCGTCAACTGCAGTTTTTCAAAGTCGCCACTTGATGCAACACAAAAAGGTCGGCGAACATTGTTCAGATAACACAGCACTTCATCGACACCGGGCACGGCTTCCAGATGTTGTTCAAAAAGCCTGAAGGTCTCCTTTTGCAAGGTATCCAGAAAATCCTCAGGCAGAGGAGAAGCAAAGCGGGCTTCGATCTTTTTCATATTCTCTTTCATCGAATGCCCCATATAAAGCCGCATACTTTGATCCGGGCTGGTTGAATGCCCCAGGCGGGTCAAATGTGCAGCCAACACGCGATTGGCGAGTAGTTCACTATCAACCAGCACACCATCGCAATCAAAAATAATCAACACTAGCGGGCATCCCCTCTCAGGGCTTTAACACGCTCAAAGAGCAAGTCGGCACTAACCTGATCTGCCGCTACCGGCTCGGCTGCCACCAGCTCTATTCTGGAAAAGATTTTTCGTGGCAAACCCCTGAATGCGCCGCCATCATGATGACTGAAAAAACTGCCCCACAAACCACGCAGCGCCATCGGCACAACAGGCACAGGATCACTTGCAATTATTCGCTCTATGCCTTTTTTAAACTCGTTCATTTCCCCGTCGCGGGTTAATTTTCCTTCGGGAAAAATGCAGAGAAGATCACCGGCTTTCAAGCCGGCAGAAATGTGCTTGAACGCCATTTCAAATGCCTGTTCGTCCTCGTAACGCGATGTAATAGGAATGGCTCGCCCGGTCCTGAAAATAAAGTTCAACACAGGGATTCTGAAGATCGGCTTGTACATAATAAAACGAATGGGCCTGCGTACAGCCCCCGCCAGTATCAAGGCATCCACAAAACTGACATGGTTACAAACAATGACAGCAGCGCCTTTTTCCGGCACATGCTCAAGACCGGAGGCCCGAACACGGTAAAGTGTATGGGTCAAAAGCCAGATCAGGAATCGCATTGAGAATTCCGGAATCTGAACAAAAATAAAGACAGCGACAGCTATATTCATCAACGCCATCACCAGAAAAAACTCCGGAATGGACAGTTCTACAAGTGTCAGCATCGCAATACTGATCAAAGCTGCCAGCACCATAAACAAGGCATTCAACACACTGTTGGCCGCAATCACCTGCGCACGCTTTTCAGCCGGTGTTCTTTCCTGTATCAGGGCATTTAAAGGCACAACGAAAAAACCGGCAAAAACACCCAGCAAAAAAAGATCGGACATTAAACGAAACGAACCAACCGCCGAAATAAACGGCCAGATGCCTGCATCCGGGACAACGGCATAATTCTGGATTGCAAAATAAAGGTCTATACCAAACGCACTTAAACCGAAAGCCCCAAAAGGAATCAAGCCCACTTCAACACGATGGCCCGAAAGTCGGTCACAGAACAATGAACCACCGCCAATACCCAATGAAAAAAGTGCAAGCATCAGGGTCGCAACCTGAGGCTGGGCATGAAGTGTTTCACGGGTAAAGTTTGGCACCTGGGTGAGATAAGCGGAACCCAGCAACCAGAACCAGGAAATACCCAAAATCGATAAAAAAACAGTTTTGTTTTCAGTCGCTTTTGTCAGCGTTTGCCATGTTTGCGAAAAAGGGTTCCAGTTTATGGTCAGGTTTTTATCACAGGCTTCAGCCACCGGGATGCCAAAACTGCAAAACCAGCCGGCTAATGCAACAACTAAAAGCAAAAGGGAAACCCACTGTAGGGGCATCAACACCATAAAACCTGCAACAATCGTCCCCACAAGAATTGCCAGCATGGTACCCATTTGAACCAGACCATTACCTTCAAGCAATTCATCAGGATGAAGATGCTGGGGTAACAATGCATATTTTACCGGCGCGAAACACGCAGACTGAAAACCCATCAAAAAGAGAATCATCAACAATAATTTATAGCTTTCAAAATAAAAGGCTGTAGCCGCCAAAAGCATGACCAGCACTTCCGCAAACTTTATCCATCTTATAATGCCGGACTTTTCATACTTGTCTGCAAACTGGCCTGCCGTTGCTGCAAACAGAAAAAAAGGCAAAATGAACAGCATGGCTGCAAAATTCACAATCACATTTTCAGGCATGCCCAGTACCTTGCTGCCACCGAATGCAAAAAGCAACATCAACACATTGCGAAAAACATTATCGTTGAATGCACCCAGAAACTGGGTGATAAAAAACGGGAAAAAGCGTTTACAGCTCAAAAGGCGCTTTTTTTCAGCAACGGGTTTCATCGAGCCTTCATCACCATTTTAACAACGGACATAACGATCAAACACCTCATCCAGGTTTTCAAGAATGGCCGCTTGCAATTCAATTTCAGTTTTTTGCAACTGCGCAACCAATAGCGGTTTCGTAAGCAAACTTGCGTATTCGGAAGCAATCGGCCTGTAACTCAAATGCCAGCGCTCAGGCGAAACACCACCGCGGTCTTCAACATAAGGCCGCTCAAAGCCTTCAGCCTGCTTTTTTGCAAACAAGTCGTCAAGCCAACCATGCAAGTGCGCGAACACGCCGCCCTGCGTTGTTTCATGATTGGTCAGTTGAACCCGGTAAGTATCATCAATAACCGCCCTGTCATAAACATCAATTTCACTACCCCAGTGATGCCGGGAAGCCCCCGGCAAGGCGCTCCAGCGCAAGATATGAAAAAGCTTTTCCCGATCGGATAACGCATGAATGTCTACCGGTTTTTCATTGACATCAAGCACTGCGCGCATGCCGGTTGCCTTGTCATTCCAGATTTTCAATTGTCGCTCGAAGGAACGAAAACCACTGGCAATACACAAATCGATACCGGCCAGTGCCGCTTTTTTTTTCAATGCCATGAATGGCTCTATCAACGCACGATGAACAGGCTGATCTACACCAGGCGGCAACACATCAAAAACAATATGCTGTGACGATATACCAAGCGTTTGTAGCTGTTCCTCGCTTAATGCCATCGACAGACCACCTTCAACGGGCTTCCGTTTTTATTTTTCCGCAACGCAAACAAACATATCGCGTCATCAACTTTCCCTGTTTAACATCAAAATCGGTATTTTTATCCGCTTGCCATTTATGAAAACCACTTTTACACAATGTTTTCCCTTTCAATTTGTGCGAAGCCTTTGGTCTTTTGAAAGGAAGAATATCGCCCATGACTCAGGCTGCCGACTTTGAAATTGTTTGCCCATTCCAGTCAAAAAAGACCGGTTTGAGCTCCTGTAAACTTTTATCGAACTCACGCCAAAGCAAACTATACTTTTTTTCAAGTACAGGGTGATTTTCCTCGCCGGCTATTTCTGCCAAAGGCCATAATACAAAAGCATTTTTTAGAATTTCATCGCGAGGAAGATCGACACCATCAACTGTCCCGACGACATCGTCATAGGTCAATATATCAATATCCAGTGTTCTTGAGCTGAAACGGGCACCACTACGATCACGACCATTTTCGTTTTCAATGGTTCTCAAACAAGCCAGCAGTTCTCCTACCGTCAAGTCGGTATCTATCCCTGCAACCATGTTCAGAAAAGCATCTCCTTCAAACCCAACGGCAGCACTTTCATATACGGAAGAGAGAACAAGCTGCTCAAAATTCTGTTTCAAGGCATCCAGTGCAGCGCAAATTTTGTTTTCGCGATCAACATTACTGCCCAGACTGAGATACACGCGCGCCATTAGTTCTTTTCACCTCGTTCGATTACAAGGCCCACATCACGGGAGCCCCTGACTGCACCTGGCTTGCTCAAGCGCAAGCGCAACCAGGGCACGGAAAATTCTTTCATCACAATTTCTGCCGCTTGCTCTGCCATGGCTTCTATCAACAAAAACTCACTTCCTTCAATAAAGGCGATCAGGCGTTTGGCAACAGCCTTGTAATTAAGGGTATGATCTATATTGTCACTTGCGGCGGCCTTGCGAATATCCGTTGCCATTTCAAGATCAAGACTGACCACCTGTTTGACAGTTCTTTCCCAGTCATAGATACCGATAATTGTCTCTATTCGCAAATCCCTGATGTATACAATATCCAATGACGCTTTCTCCTTTTACTCCGGGTTGCTTTCTGCCGCTTTTCCAATTTTTCCAATCAGGACAAACCCGAAAAATTATCAGTTTAAAGGTGGAAGGGTGTCCAGTGGCCATCTTGCCTTTACCTGCACACTATCATCATCCCGCTGCCCTGCCATTAAACGTTGGCAACCGGCATAGGCAATCATCGCCCCATTATCGGTACAAAACTCCTGCCTGGCATAAAACAGGCTTGCACCGAACCGGGCTAGCTCACTCTGCAGAACCTGCCTCAAACGCCGGTTTGCACTGACGCCACCGGCAATCACCAGTCGCTTGTAACCCGTCTGTTTCAGCGCACGACGACATTTGATCGCCAGCGTCTGGGCAACAGCCTCCTGAAATGCACAGGCGATATCGGCCATCGTTTGCGGCTCAGGCAGGGGGCCATCAAGGGTATGCTCATTCACGGTATTTAATGTAAAGGTTTTCAGGCCGCTGAAGCTGAAATCCAGACCCGGTCTGTCTGTCATCGGGCGGGGAAAACGGAAGCGATCGATATCACCCGCTTCTGCCAAACGGGCCAGGGCCGGCCCGCCAGGGTAAGGCAAATCGAGCATTTTAGCCGCCTTGTCAAAGGCTTCTCCGGCTGCATCATCCAGCGATTCACCCAGAATACTGTAACGGCCTATCCCTTCAACACCGACCAGCAAAGTATGCCCACCCGATACCAACAGAGCAACAAAAGGAAAAGCCGGAGGCTTCTCTTCCAGCATCGGGGCCAGCAAATGCCCTTCCATATGATGCACGCCGATCACCGGTATGCCCCAGCCAAAAGCCAGAGCCCTGCTCAGGGAGGCCCCCACCATCAGGGCCCCGATCAAACCAGGCCCCGCAGTATAGGCAATCGCATCAAGGTCATTTCCTTTTATACCGGAGGCGGCAAGCACTTCCTCAATCAATGGAAGGGATTTTCGAATATGGTCACGAGAAGCCAGCTCGGGCACAACACCGCCGTACTCGGCATGAATTGCCACCTGACTGTATAAACGATGCGCCAACAAACCCCTGTCACTGTCATAAACAGCAACGCCGGTTTCATCGCACGATGTCTCAACCCCGAGAACAAGCATTCAAGCCACTCTGATATTCAAATCACTGAAAGAACGAGCCATTCCGGCTTGCATCATACTTTTTCAAAGCGCTCAACTCCAGAGACTTCGGACACGGCTGAAATGCCGATCGCTCCTGAAGTCGTCGTCTGTTCAGAGACAAAACGGCCATCACCGCCGAACCCTTTGCATTTCCCTGAACAAATAGCTAGAATTGCCGCCCCCAACCCGGTAGACGGGTGTGGACAACCATTTTTAAACGAATTTACAGGTAAAAGAATGCCCTCAGTAAAAATCAGAGATAACGAGCCCTTTGATGTCGCTTTGCGTCGCTTCAAGCGTTCATGCGAAAAAGCCGGTGTTCTGGCTGAAGTTCGCCGTCGCGAGTTCTACGAAAAACCCACATCTGTCCGTAAACGCAAGGCCGCAGCCGCTGTAAAACGCCACATGAAGAAAAATTCCCGTACCGGTGGCAAGGTGAAGCGTCTTTACTGATTGCTTATCTTTACTGATAAAGAAAGCGCCGTTTCGCACAAACAGACAACCCGCTTCTCACGGCCATCAGCTACAAGCACGGTATCGAGAAGTCTTGAAAGCACCCGCAAAAGCGGGTGTTTTTGACTCTACACCCAAACCGGGCGCACAGAACCAGGACTGAACCGCAATCTTCTGATAAACCGGCCCAAAACAGACTCTCTGCGACAGGAACACACAACGATGACTGACAGCAGCCTTAAAGCCGCAATTACCGAATCCATGAAAACAGCCATGCGCAACAAGGACAAAGACCGATTGGCCGTAATCCGGCTGATTCAGGCCGACATAAAGCGTATAGAGGTTGACGAGCGTATAGAGCTTGACGATGCTCGCGTCCTCGCCGTGCTCGACAAAATGGTTAAGCAGCGCAGGGACTCCATCACACAGTTCAGCAATGCTGGCAGAATGGACCTTGCCGACAAGGAAAGCTATGAAGTCAGCGTGATCCAGGCGTTTCTTCCATCACCACTCACTGATGCTGAAATAGCCAAACTGGTCGACGATGCAATTACTGAATCCGGGGCATCGGGCATGCAGGATATGGGTAAGGTGATGGGCCTGATCAAGCCAAAGGCACAGGGCCGCGCCGACATGGGAGCCATCAGCGGCATTATCAAGCAGCGACTTTCCTGAGAGCGCTTCACCTTTTTTGCTTTAACTGCCTGACAAGCTCTGTTTCAATAGAAACAATTTTCTTTTTCAGGGTTTAGTGTTCGAGTTGCTGGCCAAATCCCGCAAAGTTTTATTGATGATCTGGTCGATCGGGTCGATATTGTCGAGCTTATCGACAGCAGGGTAAAACTGCGCAAAAGCGGGCGCAACTACACTGCCTGCTGCCCTTTCCACGACGAAAAAACCCCGTCCTTCAGCGTCAATCAGGAAAAACAGTTCTACCACTGCTTTGGTTGCGGTGCAGGCGGTAATGCCATCAGCTTCATTATGGAATACGATCGCGTCAGCTTTCCCGAAGCCATTGAGCAAATCGCCGGTAAACTCGGTATCGAAGTGCCCCGCGAAGAGGGTGGCCGCCCACGAACCGACAACAAGGAAAAACAAAACCTCTTCTCCATTCTCGAAAAGGCCAACCTTTTCTATCAGGAGCAATTACGCAGCCACCCCGAAGCTGACCGAGCCCAAAACTACCTGCGCCAACGCGGGTTAAGCAGCCAGATAGCCCATCGTTTCGGTATCGGCTATGCGCCTTCCGGGTGGGATAACCTGCTGAAATTTGCCGGTAAAAACGAGGACGATATCACCCTGCTCACAGAAGCCGGGCTCATCGTCACCGACGATGAAAAACAACGCCGTTATGACCGTTTCCGCGAACGCATAATGTTTCCAATCAGAGACACCCGCGGCAGGGTTATCGCCTTTGGGGGGCGTGTTCTCGGTGATGACAAACCCAAATACCTGAATTCACCCGAAACCCCGGTATTCTTCAAAAGCCGTGAACTTTATGGCTTGTACGAGGCTAACAAACTGTCCAGTCGTCTGGAGCAGATACTGATTGTTGAAGGTTACATGGATGTTGTCGCACTCGCCCAGTTTGACATCAACTTTGCCGCCGCAACGCTCGGCACTTCAGCGACAGCACAACACCTGGAAAAAGCTTTCCGCTACACCCAAAACATTGTTTTCAGTTTTGATGGCGACGAGGCCGGTCGCAAGGCTGCACGCCGGGCACTCGATGCCGCACTTCCCGTTATCAGTGAGGGCAGACAGGTTCACTTCCTCTTTCTGCCCGAAGGTGAAGACCCCGACACACTGGTACGCAACAAGGGCGCCGATGCTTTCCTGTCGCGCATTCGTCAGGCAAAGCCACTCTCTGAATACCTGTTCGAGCAGGTCAGCGAGGGGCTCAACACCCAATCCACAGAAGGCCGAAGCCAGCTCGTCGCTCGCGCACTGCCCCTGCTGGGTCAAATACCCCAAGGGGTATTTCGAAACATGATGCTGAATACATTGTCTGCACTCAGCCAGCTTCCCCTCGCCGATCTCGAAAAATTACAGCCTGCGGCAAAAAGTCACTCGAATAAGTCGACACCACTCAAAACACCTCAGGACGACAGCCCTGTAACCACCAGAAAACGCACCAGCCTGGCCGCACACAGTGGCTATCAAAGCATGGCACTGGAAGAGCGCGCGATTTTTCTTTTGCTTAATTTTCCCGGGTTCATCCAGCTTGCCGAGCATATCGACCCGCTACTTGGCTATTTTGAAAACAGCGACAATATCAAATCCACCACCTTTTTCAGGCTGGTCAGGTTACTCAGGGATAAACCCGGCGCCAGCATTAACAGTGTCATTGGGCGTTGGGCCGGCCTTTACGATGACGAAAGTTGCGAATGCATCTATCAGCTTGCCAACAGAGAACTGCTGACGACACAGGACGAATCACGACAGCTGTTTATCGACACCCTGAAGCGGCTAAAACAGCGATGTGAGGCTATTGCCGAAAAACAGCTCATTGAAAAACTGAGTAAACACCCCCAACTAGATGATGAAACGCTGAACAAGCTGAATGAACTGCTGCTGAAGCGTAAGCCATCCTGAAAACACGGGCCACAACTTGCTTGCGTTTAATACTGGATTGCAGGTATGCAAATCCGCTATAATCGCGCGTTTTTGGTCAATCCAGCCATAGGAACAATATGAGCGAATCCCATTCCAAAAAATCCCATTCCCGCATTAAAGAACTCATCAACAAAGGCAAGGAACAGGGTTACCTGACATACGCAGAAGTTAACGATCACCTGCCAGACGATATTTCAGACCCCGATCAGGTTGAAGATATTATCCAGATGATCAACGACATGGGCATCCATGTGTATGAAACTGCGCCCGATGCCGAATCCATACTGCTCGCTGATGGCGACAGCCCGATCGATGAAACGGCTGCAGCCGAGGCCGCTGCGGCACTGGTTGCGGTTGAAAACGAAGCGGGCCGCACAACCGATCCGGTACGAATGTACATGCGCGAGATGGGCACCGTTGAATTGCTTACCCGCGAGGGCGAGATTCTTCTGGCCAAACGCATCGAAGAAGGCATCAGGGAAATGATGGCAGCCATGGCTTACTTCCCCGGCTCAGTGGCGCATGTACTCGACGAGTATGCACTTGTCAAAAAAGAGGAACGACGGCTGCCCTATATTATCAGCGGCTACCTCGACCCCACGGACGACCTCCCTCCTCCCGGCGGCAACAATCCGGCAGCGACAAGCGATTCCGATAACGCCGACAACAGTGACGACAGCGATGACGACGATGTTGCCAGCGACGACGAAGACGAAAAAGAGAGTGGCCCGGATCCCGAAGAAGCAAAAATCCGCTTTGGCGAACTGAAAAAGCAATACCTGAAAACGGAAAAAACCATTGAAAAATATGGTCGCGACAGCAAACAGGCAGAAAAACAGCTTGAAGCCCTCAGTGAAATCTTCAAGTTCTTCAAGCTCTCGCCCCGACAATTTGACCCGATTTCGCTCAGCGCCCGCAATGCACTGAACCGCATTCGCCGGGAAGAGCGCAACATCATTAAACTCTGTACCCGAACAGCCGGTATGGATCGGGAGCATTTCATCAAATCCTTCCCGGGCAATGAAACCAATGCCAAATGGATAGACAACCAGATCAAGCTGAAAAAGAATGCAGCCATCAAGGATCAATTGGAGGCCGTGCGCGTCGAAATCTTGCGCAGTCAGAAACGCATGCAGCAACTTGAAAGCAAGATAGGGCTGGATGTAAGCACTATTCGCGAAATCAATCGCAGAATGTCGCTCGGTGAAGCGCGTGCCCGTCGTGCCAAAAAAGAAATGGTTGAAGCCAACCTGCGTCTGGTTATCTCGATTGCCAAGAAATATACCAATCGTGGCCTGCAATTTTTGGATCTTATACAGGAAGGCAACATCGGCCTGATGAAAGCCGTCGACAAGTTTGAATACCGCCGTGGCTACAAGTTTTCAACCTATGCCACCTGGTGGATTCGTCAGGCGATTACCCGTTCTATTGCCGACCAGGCGCGCACCATCCGTATCCCGGTTCACATGATTGAGACTATCAACAAACTCAATCGTATCTCCCGGCAGATGCTCCAGGAAATGGGTCGTGAACCCACCCCGGAAGAACTCGGCGAACGAATGGAAATGCCGGAAGACAAGGTTCGCAAGGTACTGAAAATCGCCAAGGAACCGATTTCCATGGAAACACCGATCGGCGACGATGAAGACTCGAATCTCGGTGACTTCATTGAAGACACGAACCTCATGGCGCCGCCGGCTTCAGCCACGTTCGAAGGCCTGAAAGAAGCGACTACCAACGTCCTGGAAGGTCTGACAGCGCGTG
>JAGRJA010000103.1 GCA_020443005.1 Pseudomonadales bacterium | reverse complement strand
TTGACACGTTCCGGTTGTGCCGGGCACGGTTCGTGTCTTGAAGCCTTTGGTTTTCGCGTCCTTGTAGCGAAAGGTGACAGTGCCGTTTTCACAGGCCAGAATGTCTTTTTCCTGAATGACGCCCCGGTAGAGGTAGCGACCAAGATAAATGAGGGCTTTTTCGCCGGAACCCACGCATTTACAGTCGACCACCCATTGTTTCTTGTAATGAGCCGGCAACGGCAGACCTTCACGGCTGATTGAATCCAGCAGTTTAGCCCGAAACACCTTCGCCAACGCCTTGTGGGGAAACAAGTAGCGTTGTTTTCCTGGGCTCTTTTTGCGTTTCCATAAGCGTTGTTTTTTTTCGATGGCAGCCGCCGGTACGACGTAAGCGATCATTCTGGGGTCGGACTACCCCATTTTATCAAGGTCGCTGGTTAAAAATTTATCCGCAAACTTGGTCTTCCACACCCTTGGTGTGAGATCAATTACGTCTTTGGCAGGATGCATGCTGACCCGCTGCAGCACATCAACGAGATAGCGATAGGGATTCACCCCTTGAAGTCGACAAGTCACCATCAGGCTTTGCAGTATACCCAGCTGTTCCGCCCCGAGTTCCGACCAACAGAACAGGTAATTTTTCCTGCCCATGGGTATCACCTGCAAGGCACGTTCCAAATGATTGGTGTCGATGGGCACATCCGGATTGCTCAAAAACACCCTCAGCTCTGTATGGCGCTCATAAGCATAAGCCAATGCCTTCGCCAGTGGGTTGCCCGGCAATAAATCGGTGCGTTGTCTTTGAGCGTAGACCCAGTTGAAGAACTCCGTCACCACGGGCTCGCTGTGTTGCTGGCGATAACTCAATCGCGCCGCGCTATCGAGCTCATTGTCTCGAAGAGACTGTTCGATTCGATACAGTTTGGCAATTTGATCCAGCGCCTGCTGCGCCCCCTCAGGCTCATAAATCAAGGCTTTTTCGAAGGTGCGACGGCAGTGGGCCCAGCAGTTGGCGTGAACCACGGTCACCTCTTGGACATTCAGCCTGGCCACCGCCTGGGTATAGGCGCGATAGCCGTCGGTCAGCAGGATTCCCACAAACCCGTTGAGTTGCTCGATAGCGTGCGCCATCGCTCGACCTGAAGACCAGGTAAAAGCCACTTCATCCTGCTCGCCATACATCGGCCAGAAGTAAGTTTGCTTCATCTGTCCCGGGATGCGTCCCGCGCCCTTTTTCACGCCGGCCTTTATGGGGACTTCGTCCATTGCAAGAACGCCACTATCAAGGATGTGTTGCCACTGGGCACGGTAGATCGGACGCAACAACTCAATGCCTTTCTGAATCCAGTTAATCAGGGTGCTTCGGCTCACTTTGACACCGGCATCCAGCATGCGCTGGTGCTGTCGGTACAGGGGCAGGTGGTAAACCGCTTTATCCACCATCAGTCCTGCCAGCAAAGACACATCAGCATAACAGCCTTCCAGGACATTCGTTGGCGCAGGGGCGGTATTCAGGGTATGAAGCTGTTTGTGACGTACAATGGGACGGCGATAGACCAGAACCACATAACTGCCGGGTTGCTGGGCCAGTCGGCAGGTATCTTCCTGGCCGATGACCTCATAGTGTTCTGCATCTGGTCCGTTCAGCTCCGGAGCGGGAATCTCGATAATTTTTTGTGGCACCGACTCATCGAAACGAAGGCCG
>JAGRJA010000102.1 GCA_020443005.1 Pseudomonadales bacterium | reverse complement strand
CAGTGCAGCATCGATTCCGGCCTTTTTTAATCTGTGTGCAATCAGTTCAGCTCTTTTTTCCCGTGCATTTTTCTGGCTTTCAACGGCTGTTTGCATTGAAGTGCTGGCGGGGTCGACATTAAGACCAACGATATGAATACAGCGGCCTTGCCATTGGGTGGAGAGCTCTATACCGGGAATCAGCGTCAGCTGGAATGTGTCGCTTGCTAGTTGCGCGTAGGCATTCAGTGTGTCGTGGTCAGTAATTGAAAGGTGAGTGACCCCCTGTTTTTCTGCAAGCGCGATCAAACTCGCTGGAGAAAGGCTGCCATCTGACAGCTTGCTGTGAGTGTGCAGGTCATAGCATGTTTTCTGCGGTACTTTCATCGTTTTAAACCATGACATTTTTTGAATTTTTGACGACTTCCACACCAGCAGGGTTCGTTCCTTGTCGGAAAAACATAGGGTGAGTCATGATGAATGCCATCAATGTAATACCATGCGCCATTCTCTGACAGAAAGCGTGACTGCTCATGAAGCATGCCCGGGCAGTTTTTTTGCGAAAAGACGGCCTTGAACTCGACAAAGGCTTCGTTAATGTTTTTTGAAGTCGGCTTGTTGAGAATATCAAGCGAGTGCCACTCTATATCGGACTGAGCTTTCAGGCTTGCAAGAAGGTCTGGAGGCCGTTTGGCCGGGTGGTGGGTCTGAACCAGATAGCTATTTATTTTCAGCTTATAGGCACTGAAGCGGGCTCGCATGAGCTGTTCGGCATTCCGGGCAGTCAGCAGCCCGAGGTGAAGCGGCTCGCAACATCGCTGATAGGTCGTATTTGAGCCGCAGTGGCAGTCGTGATAAGCGTCTTCTGACCTCGTCATTACTCGTATGTGCAGAGATAGGCGGTATCTTTTTCTACCTTGAGATCAAAGCTTTTATTTGCATCTACAACAAATTTTTCACCGTCCCTGAAGCATTGCCAGTCGGTTGCACCGGGAAGCTTTACATTCAGCTGACCACTGACAATGGTGATGGTTTCCTTTTGTGATGTACCGAATGTATATTCGCCCGTACACATAACGCCTACGGTAGCGGGTAAGGTTGCTGTTTTGAATGCTATGGATTTTACCTTGCCATCGAAATATTCATTTACTGTTAACATGATCTGGACTCCGTTAAAGCGCGTATTATAGGGTAATTGAATTGTCTGTAATAGTGCGTTTGTACAGCGTGTTGCATGAATTATTGATCGTGTTTTAGCCGGAAATGCCCAGAAATATGGTTTGTTTTGAAGGTAACCAAGCCGGGGTACAGGCAGTATAATTATCGACTATTGAAAGCCCCGGAGAGCTCGGGGTCGTTAATCTGGACAGGAGAAAGGTATGCCAGCTTATAAAGCCCCCTTAAGAGATATGCAGTTTGTGATTAATGACTTGCTTGAAATGGAGCAACATTACCGTTCATTGACAGGTTGCACAGAGCTTTCTGCAGACACACTGAATGCCATTATTGAAAGCGGTGCACAGTTTTCACAAGAAGTGCTGGCTCCGCTGAACCGTGTGGGTGATGAGCAGGGCTGTCATTTTGAGAATGGCAAGGTAACCACGCCTGATGGTTTCAAAGAGGCCTTCAGGCAGTTTGGAGCAGACGGATGGCAATCACTTTCTGTTCCGGAGTCGGAAGGCGGTCAGGGTTTGCCCTCGTCTGTTGGCATGATCGTCAATGAAATGACGGGCTCTGCCAATTGGGCATGGTCCATGTATACCGGTTTGGCCAATGCGCCCATTACCTGCCTGCTGGCAGGGGGTAGCACAGAACAGAAAGCGACCTATTTGCCCAGATTGTTAACGGGTGAATGGGCAGGAACGATGTGCCTCACCGAAGCTCATTGCGGATCTGATGTGGGGTTGTTGAAAACAAAAGCCACACTTAATGCCGATGGTTCCTATTCAATTACTGGTACGAAAATATTTATTTCCGGTGGTGAGCAGGATATTACTGAAAATATTATCCATGCTGTATTGGCAAGGATAGAGGGTGCACCAAAGGGCACCAAGGGAATTTCATTGTTTATCGTGCCCAAGTTTCTGGTTAATGATGATGGTTCTTGTGGTGATCGAAATCCTGTTAATTGTGGTGCTATTGAAAAGAAAATGGGTATCAAGGGTTCAGCCACCTGCGTTATGAATTTTGATGGCGCAAAAGGGTTTCTGCTGGGTGAAGAAAATGAAGGCCTGAAAATCATGTTTGAGATGATGAATCAGGCCAGAATTGGTACTGCACTGCAGGGTCTTTCACTGGGTGAGGCCGCCTATCAGGGGTCCTTGACCTATGCTAAAGAGCGATTGCAGATGCGCTCGCTTACAGGTGCCAAAAATCCCGAAGGTGGCGCTGACCCGATTATTGTTCACCCCGATGTCAGGAGAATGCTGCTGACACAAAAGGCGTTTGTCGAGGGCTCAAGGGCTTTTCTTTACTGGTTGGGGCAACTTGTTGATGAAACCGATTTTGGTACCGGGGACGAAGTGTCGAAAAAAGAAGCTGAAGACTTGTTGGGTTTTCTGACGCCAATAGCAAAGGCTTTTGTGACTGAAACCGCTTTCGAATCAACCAATCATGGTTTGCAGGTTTTTGGTGGCCACGGTTATATTGCTGACCATGGTATGGAGCAGATAGTGAGAGATACCCGTATCTCCATGGTTTACGAAGGAACGACCGGTATTCAGGCGCTCGATCTGATTGGCCGCAAGGTGATGGGAAGTGGTGGTGAACTTCTCAGGGTTTTTACCAAGCGAGTTCATAAGTTTTGCGAGGCTAACAAAGAGAATCCTGCCTTGTCCCCAATGGTGGAGAAACTTGCAGAGGTGAATCGTGAATGGGGCGAATTAACGGTTTCGCTGGGTGAAAAGGCAATGCAAAATGCCGACGAAGTAGGTGCAGCCTCGGTAGATTATCTGATGTATAGCGGTTATGTGGTATTTGCTTATATCTGGGCGAGAATGGCGCTTGTGGCAGATCAGAAAATCAATGCGGGAAGTCAGGATGCTTTCTATAAGGCCAAAATGCTGACAGCGAAATTTTACTTTGATCGTCTTTTGCCAAGAACAAAGGCCCACGCCGCAGCGCTGCTTTCCGGTGCGGAAAACCTGATGACGCTTCCTGAAAGTGATTTCGCATTTTGATTGGGTTGAAGGTCATTGGGTAAATGATCGGTTGGGCCTGTTTGTGACCATGAAAAAAGCCGCCATGAAGGCGGCTTTTTTTGTAAAGGCGTTTGGGTTAGCCGGGTTTTCTTAATGTTTCTATAAATTTGCTGGATTCGTTGATCGCTTTTTGCATGTCATTGATCACCCGGTTTACATCACTGTCTATACGACCAAGCTCTCCCTTCAGTGAAGATATGGCTCTTGCATTGAGGTTGTGCTTGAGAAAAAGCACATTGTCACGAAAAGTGTCGAGAACGGGCCCCATCGATTGTTCAGCCTTGCGCATCGCTTTGATTAACCGGCTGTATTGTGCTCTGGTTTCAGCCAATTGCCTTTGGCTTTCCCGACGCAGGGTGTTATTGGTGTAGAGGTCAAGTTCCTGTTCCCATTCCGCAAAAAGGGCTTCGGCAACAGATTCAACGGCGTCGATGCGTTCGCTGATTTCAGCAGCGGCTGCTTCACTGTCTTCAAATTCACCGTTCAGCTTTTCATAAACCTTTTCAAGATCACCACCATCAAAATTGACAACAGACCTGAATTGCTCCAGAGCTGACCTGAATTGTTGCTGGCCTTCTTCCTGGGATTCCTGGGCTTTTTCGATGCGACTGATAAAGATATCCCTTTTGGGTATGCCCACTTTTTCCATTGCCGAATAATAGGCCGACTCACAACTGCTTAAAAAGAAGGCCAGAAAGATCATCGAGAAAATAGTGGTGAAACGGCGAGCAGTGTTTTTGATTCTGCGCTCACCCGTTTTTTTGTCGGAAATCAGTTGCGTGCTTTTCATGATAGTGAACCCCTCGTGATGAATGGATAGCTTGTAGCAAGTGTTATTGAGCATCAAAGGTTTTGCCGTTCTCGGCATGACTGTCTCCACCCATGAGGTACAGGTAAGTCGTCATTAATTGTTCCGGTGTTGGTAAATCAAGCGGGTTTTCAGCAGGGTAGGCCTGTGCTCTCATCCTGGTGCGTGTTGCGCCCGGGTTAATGCAGTTAACCCTGATATTGGTCAGAGACATTTCATCGGCGAGAACTTGCATAAGACCTTCAGTTGCAAACTTGGATACGCTATAGGCTCCCCAATAGGCTCTGCCTTTTCTTCCCACGCCTGAAGATGTCATCACAATGGATGATTTTTCATCGTGGCTCAGTGCGGGCAACAGGGCTTTTGTAAGCAGGAAAACACTATTGATGTTAACTTGCATGACTTTCAGCCAGTCTTCGGGTTTGCTGTCTGCAATGGTTGTTCGCTGCCCGAGAATACCGGCGTTATGCAGCAAGCCGTGAAGGCAGCCTATGTGTTCCTCGACGGCTTTTTTGACGGTCAGGTATTGATTGTAATCACTTGTGTTGAGGTCAAGCGGTATGAGTGCCGGTTGGGGCCAACCATTGCTTTCAATTTCATCATAAACGCTTGCCAGTTTTTCCTCTGTTTTGCCGAGCAGTATGACTGATGCGCCATGTGCCGCAAAGCTCAGTGCAGCACAGCGGCCAATGCCGTCACCTGCGCCGGTGATGAGGATGTTCTTGCCTTGCAAAAGGTTTTGTGAAGGCTGGTAGTTATTGGGGATGGTATGAATGGACATGCATCAAGCCTGAATGTATTTTTGCAAGAGGGGAATCAATTCATTGCCGTGGTTGACAATGTGGTCGGCCTGCCAGATTTCGGGGTCTTCACCTTCTTCAATATAGCCATAGTTGCAGGCGATAGTGCGCATGCCGGCGTTTTTACCGGCGTCAATATCGCGTTGATGATCACCGAGGTAGATGGCTTCAGAAGGCAGGCAGTTTGTTTGTTTGCAGGCCAGATACAGCGGTTCGGGGTGGGGTTTGCGGTGTGTTGTATGATCTGGACAAACCACGGCGGCAGCGGCTACAGGGAAGGAGATCGCATTGAGTAGAGGCTGTGTGTATGCCAGAGGCTTGTTGGTGACGACCCCCCATCGAATACCGTTTTGCTGTAAATAGTTCAGTGTTTCAAGAATTCCGGGAAAGGGTGTGCTTTTGTCGGCAAGATGTTTTGAGTAAAGTTCCAGCAAGCGTAGCCGGAGAGGCTCGAAACGGTGATGGTCTTCATCAATGCCAAACCCCAGTTTGATCAGGGCCTTTGCGCCACTTGAAACTGTGGCTCTTATGCGGGCATCCTCCAGTGTTCTTTCTGCATTTTCTTCCAGTAGCGTATTCAGCACATAGACAAAGTCGGGCGCAGTGTCCAGCAGTGTGCCATCAAGATCGAAAAAAACGGACTTCAATACCATTGTCAGACTTTCCTGAAATGCATGATGTAGTTTACGGAAACATCATCTTGGCTGAGTTTGTATTGACGGGTTATCGGGTTGTAAGTCATTCCGGTCATATTTCTGGATTCAAGGCCGGCTGAACGGGCCCAGGCTGAAAGCTCAGAAGGCCGAATAAATTTGCTGTATTCGTGTGTGCCTTTCGGAAGCAGTTTTAGAAAATATTCCGCACCAATAATCGCGAATGCATAGGATTTTGGGTTGCGGTTGATGGTTGAAAAATAGATGTCGCCTCCGGGCTTGCACAGTCTGGCGCAGGAGCGGATAACAGAGGATGGATCCGGTACATGTTCGAGCATTTCAAGACAGGTCACGATGTCGTATTGTTCGGCTTCTGTGTCGGCCAGCTCTTCGGCAGTAATCTGGCGATAAACGATCGAAACACCGCTTTCCAGAGAGTGAAGCCGTGCGACGGTCAACGGCGTTTCTCCTGCATCAATGCCGTTAACCACAGCGCCGCGCTGAGCCATGGATTCACAAAGGATTCCTCCGCCACAACCCACATCCAGTACTTTTTTTTCAGCGAGGGGTGAGCGTTGGTCGATGTAGTTTGTCCGCAGCGGGTTGATATCATGCAATGGGCGGAATTCGCTGTTTCTGTCCCACCAGCGATTGGCGAGTTGCTCGAATTTGCTGACTTCGCCGGGGTCGATATTGAGTTTCTCAGCTCTGTTTTCAGCATTGGTTGCATTCATTTTCTACGCTCGACCTCGGTCTTT
>JAGRJA010000101.1 GCA_020443005.1 Pseudomonadales bacterium | reverse complement strand
TGTAATTTCGGTATGCCAGCAAGGCGAGGTTGCTTTGAGGGTGCTTTACTGCTGCTTGGCGATTTGGATTGTCACCAGCGCTTGTTGCGCCCAAGCTTTATCAAAACCTAAAAACCCTTATTAATCAGCATATTGCTGATGATTTTTGATGTTAATTATCAGGTTTTTGCAGCTTTGCGGCAACCTCGGAACAATACAGTTTCAGCATTTGCCATGCGCGCTCCACAGGAATACCACCGGCAAGCGGGTGCACTACCGCGCTGGTATCCGGGTTTTCCTTAAAGTGTTGCAGGCATTGCTGCGGTGTGAGAATACGGTAACGGCCACTTGCCTTGAGTGCTTCTATGCTGCTGCCGGCATCTTCGCTTGGGCGTGGTACACCTTCCTGTTTCCAGTTTGCATATTCCAGGCTTTCGTTCAGAAAGTAGGGGCCGAGCTCCTGCCAGGCAGCTTCCGGGTTATCATCAATAAAGAGCATGGCGTTGCCAGCACCCGGAGAATACACAAAACCTTTTTTACCGTGCTTTTTCAATTCACTGTAATACAGTGCTTCGAGTTCCGGCATGGCCAGTGGTGGGTAAAAAGGCACACCAAATCGCGCTGCCCGTTTTGCCGCGGCTTTGCTCATGCCCCCTAAAAAGAAAAAAGGATGAGGCTGGCTTTTGGGAACGGGCGTAATGCGAACTGTGTTGCCATGATAGTCAAAAGGTTTTCCACTCCAGGCCTTCAATAGTGTGTCGATTACTTCGTCGGTGAGTTTGCCGCGATCTTCCCAGTGCTTGTTAACCGCATGATATTCTTCCGGCCGATAGCCTTGCCCGGCCACAAAACTGAAGCGTCCGTTGCTGGCCAGATCGAGTACGGCGATATCCTCTGCCAAACGCACAGGGTCATAAAGCGTGACCAGCAAGGCGGTAACACTCACATTCACCTTGCGGGTGCGTGCCAATGCCATGCCCGCCATAATCAGCGGGGAGGGCAGCCAGCCATTGGCAGCACAGTGGTGCTCTTCAAAATTGATGATGGAAAAGCCTTGCTCTTCTACAAATTCACACATATCGAGCGCCGCCTGATAACGCCGTGCTTCAGCTGCAGGGTTTTCCTGTAAACCGGTCATATTGATGCGAAGTACATGGGTTACTGTCATAACAAAATCCGTGCTTTATTGCCCGATACAAAGCTGCTAGTTTATCTGTTTATTTTTCTGAATATATAAGTGACAAACACGAGGTAATTATGGGTAAGTTTACAAGAGCCGAGCTCGAAGAAGCCTATCAGATTTACGATGCGGCAGTGAAACAGGCTGTTGCAAGCGGTGACTGGCGATGCTGGGCCAATATCTTCACAGAAGATGCCACCTATATCGAACATGCTTACGGAGAATTCAGGGGCAGGGAAGCCATTTATCAATGGATAAGCAAGGTGATGGCGCCATTCCCGACCATGTATTTCCCTCAGGACTGGGTGGTTTACGACGAGGAAAACAGTGCGATTGTGATGTGTGTGCAAAATGTACTGCCGCACCCCTCAGACCCGGAAAAGTCGTTTGGCTTCCCGAACTGGACAAGGCTGATTTACGCCGGTAACGGTTTGTTCTCACTCGAAGAAGATATCTACAACCCCAGCAAGGATGCACCGGCTGTGATTCGTGCATGGATAGAAGCCGGCGGCAAGTTCGCAACAAGCGAGCAGGTCAAGATGGAGCATGCTTGAGTTATTCAAAACTATTTCGGGTTGTAGCTCGTTTGATAGATTGCGAACAGTTTGTTGCAGCGGAGTGTTTCATTTTGAGAAGCGTGTTTAGTCAAGCATAATGCTGAAAATAAAAGCTAACGAAAGTAAAGCAGGTAAATATGTCGCGCTTTAAAAGTTTCCTGAAAATCACCTTGCTGGGTGGTATGGGTGTATTACTGCCCTTGGCCGTGTTTGCCTTTTTTATCGCCTGGTTATTCGACTTAACCACCGACCTGATTCAACCCCTCACCAATTTGGTTTTGAGATATGTCTCTCTCGGTGAGTTTACCGCCGACGCGCTGGTGATTCTGGTATTGCTGGCATTCTGCTTTGTGATTGGCCTGATTGTAAAAACCGGTGTCGGTGTATGGATGCATAACCATCTCGACCATGTGCTGGTGAAACTGGCACCTGGCTACAAAACCGTAAAAGATATTGTGCAGCAATTTTTCGGCAGCGATAGCAAGGATTCGCTGATGAAGGGCGAAGTGGTGCGCGCCTGGATTTACGGGCGTAATACACCGGTTTCTGTTACCGGCATACTCACCAGTCGCCATGCCAACGGCGATGTTACGGTGTATG
>JAGRJA010000100.1 GCA_020443005.1 Pseudomonadales bacterium | reverse complement strand
TCAACCGCCAATGATAACTCGACCCGAAAAAGCGATGACCCGGTTCAGGCAAGCATGGACTTCGTTTTTGCACATCGGGGTGTCAGTAGCGCCATTATTGGCACTATCAATATTGAACACCTGAAGCACAATGTGCGCTGCCTTCAACAAATCAATGACAACACGACCCGATAAAGACAGCCCGACAAAAAATCAGTGGTCACCCTGAATCTTTTTTACAATGGCGGTTGTTGAACAATTATCAAGAAAGGAGAGCACTTTTACCGCTCCGCCATAGGCCCGCACAACGGGCGCACCGACAACCTGCGCTTCCGTATAATCCCCGCCTTTAACCAGAACATCCGGTTGAATCAGTTCCAGCAAACGCTCCGGCGTATCGTCTTCAAAAACCAGCACCCAATCTACCGACTCCAGCTTCGACAGAACAATCATACGATTTTCCTGTGAAACAATCGGTCTGCCTTCCCCCTTTAATCGTTTGACCGAACGGTCACTGTTAATGGCGACTACCAGTCGGTCACCTTGCTTGCGGGCTTCCTCCAGATAACCGACATGGCCGGCATGCAACAAGTCAAAACAGCCATTGGTAAAAACGATCTTTTCACCCGATGCACGCGCCTCCTCAAGCGCAATCATCAGCTGCTCCTCGCTGACCACACCCCGCTCACTACCCCGCTCTGCGCGAATTGCCCGGCTCAGTTCCGGGCCGCTGACTGTTGCGGTACCCAGTTTGCCTACAACAATGCCGGCGGCAAGATTGGCAAGCGCAACAGCATGAGGCAAGTCCTCGCCAGCAGCAATGGCCGCAGCCAACACCGAAATCACGGTATCACCGGCACCGGTCACATCAAAAACCTCTCTGGCTCTCGCGGGCAAATGCAGTTCTGCTTCACCTTCACGAATCAGCGTCATGCCCTGCTCACCCCGGGTAATCAGCAGGGCTTCCAGTTCCAGTTTTTTCAGTAACTCAATACCCTTTTCAACCAGTTCCTGTTCATTCGCACACACGCCCGCAATGGTTTCAAATTCATGCAGGTTGGGCGTTAACAGCGTCGCGCCCCGATAGGGTTCGAAGTTACTGCCCTTGGGGTCGACCAGCACAACAAGCCCCCGACGCTTTGCGGCCGCAATAAGGGGCTGCGGTTTGCCAAGGACACCTTTTGCATAATCCGATAAAACCAGCACCTTTCGGCCTTCCAGCAAAGCCTCGGCACGCGAGGCAATATCATCATTGTCAAACCCGACTGCCGGTTCTTCAAAATCCAGCCTGATCAGCTGCTGATGACGACTGATCACCCTCAGCTTGGTGATGGTGGGCAGTGTTTTCGCCTCAGAAAAACTGTAGGAAACACCCGCAGCAGAAAGGCGCTGGCGGATGACAGCCGCCGCTTCGTCCTTGCCAACCCTGCCCACCAGCGAAGCTCCCGCACCGAGAGCCGCGATGTTCAAAGCCACATTGGCAGCACCTCCCGCACGATCTTCTGTCTGTTGTACCTTGACCACCGGCACAGGAGCCTC
>JAGRJA010000099.1 GCA_020443005.1 Pseudomonadales bacterium | reverse complement strand
TCAGGGGGCTGTTCTGTTGGAAAACTGTTTTACTGTTTGAAATAGAGCATGTAGCAAAGCATCATCATCGAAAAAATTGCGAGAAAGCGAAGCGCAAGCCAAGAGTTTTTTGCGGTTTTGAAGTCGCTGGCCTTGGACTCCCAAAAGCCCAGGCCAAGGATATGTTCAGCCCAGAATTTACTGTAGAAAAAAAGGCTGCCGAGTAAAATACTGGCGATTGCGACACCCATAAATTGCTCAAGTGGATGGATAAAAATACTGCGGAGTAATGCGAGCAGACAGACAGCGGAAAAAAATAACTCACTGATTTTCATGGGTTTCTTTAAGGTAACGGAAGATTTTGCGGCTTGCTGCCAAAGGCTTTTGTTGTTCAGCTTCTTTTTGTGCCTGACGAATGAGCTGGCGAATATGTTGTCTGTCAATGGTGGGGAAGTCTTCGAGCAGTGCTTCCATTGCTCTCTCTCCTTCGCTGATCAGGCGATCTCTCCATGTTTCAAGATAATGAAGGTGTTTTTTGGCCTCGATGCTGCCGGTTTGGGTTTGCTGCCAATGGCGTTCAATAGTTTGAAAGTCAGCAGTTCGCATTAGCTTTCCGATATATTGTAGCTGTCTGCGCAATGCCTCCCTTTTTTTGAGTTTTTGTGCGGTGGTTATTGCTTCCAGCAGTGTGCCTTCAAGCGGAATTTTCTGGAGTTGTTGGGGGCTTAATGCCACAAGGTTTTCCCCGAGTTTTTGCAAAGCAAGCATTTCATTTTTTATTCTGGTTTTACTTTTCTCTTGATCCTGTTCTTCATTGAAAAGTGCGGATGCCATATCGTTGGTTGGCTCGTCATGGTTCATTGTTCAGGCCTGTGCAATTTTTTGTAAGCGATTGATTAATGATAAAACAGGGTTGCCAACCCGAGAAAAGACAGAAAGCCGACGACATCGGTTAGCGTAGTCAGAATAACACCACCCGCCAGTGCAGGGTCAATATTGAAGTGCTTGAGCATTCTTGGCAGCAAGGCGCCGGCGAGTGCCGCGGTCAGCAGGTTGATGATCATTGCAGCAGCGATAATGTATCCGAGCAAGGGGCTGTCAAATACCTGCCAGGCTACCAGGCCGACAAGAAAAGCAAACAGAAGCCCGTTGAGCATGCCGACCAGTATCTCCCTAACCATCAGCCAGCGGGCGTTATTTTTGCCTATTTGCCCGAGGGCCATACCTCGTATCACCAGCGTCAGGGTCTGGCTCCCGGCGACGCCACCCATGCTCGGGACAATTGGCATCAATATGGCGAGAGCGACGATTTCCTCAATGGTGTTTTGGAACTGCTTGATGACTGCTGAAGCGAGGAAAACAGTCAGCAGATTGATGCCGAGCCAGATGGCGCGTCGGGGTGTGGTGCGAAGTACAGGGGCAAAGGTGTCCTCTTCCTCGTCAAGCCCGGCCATGCTCATCAGCGAGTGATCAGCATCCTCGATGATGACATCAACCACATCGTCAATGGTGATACGGCCAAGCAGTTTGCTGTCTTCATCGACAACTGGCGCGGACACCCAGTCGTGGCGTTCAAACAAACTGGCCACCTCATTGTCGGGCATGGAGGCCGGTATCGGTTCAATGTCGGTAATCATTACTTCGCGAACCGTTACGGACGGGTCGGTTGTCAGCATTTTGCCAAGAGGCAACAAGCCAACCAGCTGGTCGTTTCGATTAACCACAAACAGGCTGTCAGTCATGGGGGGAAGTTCGCTGTGCCGGCGCAAGTAGCGTAAAACCACATCCAGTGTGAAGCGGGGACGAACGGTGATGGTGTCGGTGTTCATCAGTCCGCCAGCGGTTTCTTCATTGTAGGCAAGAACGCGCTCTACACGATGCCTGTCCTGCTCCGACATGGCGACCAGCACTTCGCGAATGACGGTATCGGGCAATTGCTGAAGAATGTCGGCAATATCGTCGGTATCGAGGCCGTCGGTTACTGCAACTACCTGCTCGGAATCCATGCCGCTGAGAAAAAAGCCCTGCAGCTCTTCGTTGAGTTCGGCAAGCACATCGCCCCGGTAGTCTTCTTCAACCAGGTTCCAGATCACCTGTCGGCTTTTGGGTGGCGAAGATTCAATCAGTTCGGCAATATCAGCCGGTTTAAGGCCATTGAGCATGTGCCAGACATGGGCAAAGCCACCGGTAGAAAGAGCGGTGTTGAGTTTTTCCAGTTGAACCTGTGTAGTGCTCTGTTCGTTGTTTTGTGCCACAAAAATACCGCCAATAAATGATGGGAGGTATTCTATAGCTTCGGGCTTGCCAGTGCGAGTTGCAGTCGTTTTGACAGAGGAAGCACTTTGGCAGATTCGGTGTTTTGTTTCACAGCTGTCGCTTGATATCTGCGTTGTTTCCAATCGATAGCAGATGGAGTCGGAAGTCTTTCAGGCCCGATTGATTATCAGGTAATAGATAATTTTTTCTCGAGTGAAAGTAATTGTTGCTTTTGTTCGATGCCCCAAAGATAGTGGCCGAGTGAGCCATCCTGCCGGATAACGCGGTGACAGGGTATGAGCAAACTGACCGGATTATTCCCGACAGCATTACCAACAGCTCTCGATGCGCGAGGATTTTTTACAAGTTGTGCTATTTGGCCATAGCTGCATGTCTGACCTGCCGGAATCCTG
>JAGRJA010000098.1 GCA_020443005.1 Pseudomonadales bacterium | reverse complement strand
GATTGGCATATTTTCGAACCAACGCCTCCATTGCATCCTGAACAATATCCAGTGCTTCCGTTTTATCACCGGTTGCAACGCAAGCCATTCGATAGGCGCGCTTTTCAACCGATTTCAGAAATTCTTCCATCACTTTTCCTGAAATGCCTTCAAGGTCATTTTTTGTACTTTTTTCTCTGTGCTTACTGTAAATAACGCACCGATTGTATTTTGGTTGACAACAAGACAAAAAAAACCACGCTAAAAAGCGTGGTTTTCGCAGATGGTGGTTCTAGATGCGCTTCGAAACATACGCCTGAACCTGTTTAAGATCATTCTCGATCACATCATACTTTTCTTTTCGTTTGAACAAATCACGCATATGGTACGGCAAATCGGGGTTTTGCTTGACCCCTGCTTTCTGGATAGCTTCCGGGAACTTGGCCGGATGCGCCGTTGCCAGTGTCACCATTGGTGTCGAGAGCCTGCCTCTGCATTCCCGCCCGGCTTTAACACCAATGGCCGTATGTGGATCAAGCAAATATTCACTTTTTTCAAAAACAGCTTTGATTGTTTCGCAGGTAAGCTTGTCATTAACCGCATAACTGTCAAATATTTGTCTGGCGCCGGCCAGTCGTTTTGCTGGCACAGACAAGCCGTTGTTTTTCTGGAAATCCTGCATGAGTGTATTGATGGCCATACCATTATTTTCGTAGAGATCAAAAAGCATACGCTCAAAATTACTGGACACCATAATATCCATACTTGGCGACAATGTATGGGCAAGTCTCGTTTTCTGGTACTGATTCTGACTGAGAAAGCGATGTAGAATATCATTCCGGTTAGTTGCAATCACCAACCTGTCAACAGGTAGCCCCATTTTTTTGGCAAGATAACCGGCAAAAATATCACCAAAATTACCCGTTGGTACTGAAAAACTGACCGCCCTATGCGGTGCACCAAGATGAATTGCCGCATAAAAATAGTAAACAATCTGCGCCATGATGCGTGCCCAGTTAATTGAGTTTACCGCAACCAGTCGCTTCCCTTTCAAAAAAGACTGATCAGCGAAACAGTCTTTGACCATTTGCTGGCAATCATCAAAATTCCCCTCAACAGCCAGATTGAAAATATTCTTGCCTATCGCTGTCGTCATTTGTCGACGCTGTACTTCAGACACCCGCTTGTTGGGATGCAGGATAAAAATGTCAATATTCTTGCAGCGCCGACAACCCTCAATAGCAGCTGAACCTGTGTCTCCAGAAGTCGCCCCCATGATCACAACCCGTTCATTGCGGCGGTCCAATACATAATCCAGCAAATGCCCCAGAAGCTGTAAAGCAACATCCTTGAAGGCCAGTGTCGGACCATGAAAAAGTTCAAGTATCCACTCGTTGTGGCCGACCTGAACCAGAGGAGTTACCGCTTCATGCCTGAAACTGCCATATGACTTCCCGATAATTGCTTCAAGATCTCTGGCGGGAATGGAAGACCCGACAAAAGGCTTGATCAATTTATAAGCCAGTTGCTGATAGGATAATCCCGCCCACGACGCTATCTGTTTCGGACTATAAAAAGGCAGCTTGTCAGGCACATAGAGCCCGCCATCACTCGCCAAACCTGTCAACAAAACATCCTCGAAACCGAGTTTTGGTGCTTTTCCCCGGGTACTGATATATTTCACTCTAGACCTCTTTCAACGCTATTTATTCAATACGGGTAATTGTTAATCCAGTGTTTCAACCCTGATTTTCACAACCTGCCCGTCGACAACATCCATATTTTCAATTGATGCAATCGCACTATTGATGACTTTTTCCCTGCATCTGGATGAGATAAGAACCAGATTTACCGTTTGCTCACCCTTGCGTGGCTCTTTCTGTATCAAGGCTTCGACACTGATGCCCTCGTCTCTCAAGGCACTTGTTATCGCTGCCAGTACACCCGGCCTGTCATTGGCTTTCAGGCGCAAAT
>JAGRJA010000009.1 GCA_020443005.1 Pseudomonadales bacterium | reverse complement strand
TTATGAAGTCATATCAGAAGCGCTTTATTGAACTTGCCATTGAATACCGAGTCCTGACATTTGGTGAGTTCGTTTTGAAATCAGGTCGGGTCAGTCCCTATTTTTTTAATGCAGGCTTGTTCCGGAGTGGCAGGTCCTTGCTGTCGCTTGCTCGATGCTACGCAGAGGCTATTGAAGACAGTCATCTCGATTATGATGTGATTTTTGGTCCTGCATACAAGGGCATACCACTGGCTGCATCGATAGCCATGGTGATGGCTGAAAAAAATGGCGATGAAATTCCCTATGCCTTCAACCGCAAGGAGAAAAAGGATCACGGTGAAGGCGGATGTATTGTGGGGGCGCCGATAACCGGGAAAAAAGTATTGATTGTCGACGATGTCATAACTGCCGGCACGGCCATCAGGGAAGTCAGGGAGCTACTTGAAAAAGAAGGGGCCACCATTGCCGGTGTTGTTGTTGGTCTGGACAGACAGGAAAAAGGGCAGGGGGAATTATCCGCGATACAGGAGCTTGAATCACTTTGCCGGTTTCCTGTGGTGAGTGTTGTGACATTAACGCAAATAGTGGCATTTTTAAGGAAAACAGGTGATAGTGAGACAATCGTTGCCGAGATTGAGTTGTATCGGGAGCGTTATGGTATAAAGAGCCAATGATATCTTGTCAGCCTACATTTTTTGTTTAATTCAATAGCGGGTCAGGTTCATGAATATTTGTTTCCAGCCAATTATCAGGAATATTTCTCTTGCCTTGGTGCTCTGCTCGGTGAATGCGGCGGCTACTGAAATCAATTTTTTCCGTTATAAAAACGAGCAGGGAACACTGGTGACATCGACCATCTTGCCCCCGAAATTTGCAACGAGGGGCTATGAGATTGTGAATTCCCAGGGGGATATTCTGGAAGTGGTTGCACCTGCGATGACACCGGAGGAGAGAGCCGAGTATGAGCGGAAAAACAAGGAAGCCATACTTGCGGAACAACAGCGTGAAAAAGACCGTGATCTTCTGCTGCGTTATGCGGACATTCGCGAGCTGCAGAAGGCAAAGGACAGAAAGGTCAAGGAGCTGGAAAGCTCGATCGCCATTCTGAAAAATAACACAACCGGCTTGTTAAGCCAGATCGAGAGCGAGCAGCAAAAGGCTGTGCGTTATGAAAGGGACGGCAAGGAAATACCGCTTTCCATTCTCGAAGCGCTGGACAGCCTTTATTTTGAACTTGAATCGGTACGCGATCTGATTGTTTTGAGGCAGGAAGAGCTTGAAAAGGTCAGGCTTGAATTCGATGCCAATATCGTCAGATACCGTATTATTTCAAAGCAGGTCAATCGAAACTAATGTTCTGCTTTGGTTTGAAACGCTGACGCCCTGCGATCGAAAAGACTTTTTTCGATAACCGCCCAGCAGTCCATCCAGTGCTCGGTAGGCAGTTCCGTGAAGTTGCTTCGGGTGTAGGCCATGATCTTTCCCTGCAAGTAGGCTGTGAGCAGGTCGGCGGCACTGCTTTCGCTGATGGCAATTCTTTCACCCGTCCGGATTTCGGATTCACGGAACAGCTGTTTTATCTGGGTTTTTACCCGGTTGAAAATCTGGTTGACTTGCTGGCGTAGCCTTCCTGCCTCACCGGTAAGCGCCTCGGCCGTCAAAATGCGGCAAAGCCCTGGGTTTTTCTCTGCAAAAATAAGCACCAGCGTGCAAATTTTTTCACATTGTGTTTTTGTATCCCGTTGCTCCGCGCATATCTGGTTAATGCGGGAAAACAGTACATTTTCGATATAATCAATCAGCCCTTCATACATTTTGGCCTTGCTGGGAAAGTGCCGGTAAAGTGCAGCTTCGGATACACCGACTTCCCTGGCGAGTTTCGCCGTTGTAATCCGGTTGCCGGGCTCGTTCTCCAGCATACAGGCCAGTGCTTCGAGGATGTGTTGACGGCGCTCTGTCCGTTTTGCTTGAGGGCTCATGCTGCTTGCTGATTGGTTATCAGTGTGCCAACACCGGAGTCGGTAAAAATCTCGAGCAGCACGGCATGATCGACGCGGCCATCAATAATATGCGAGCTGGTGACACCGTGTTTTACAGCATCCAGAGCGCATTGGATCTTGGGCAACATGCCGCCATGGATAGTGCCGTCGTTAATCAGCCGGTCAACTTCCCGGGTTGTCAAACCGGTCATTACATGGCCATTTTTGTCGAGTAATCCTTCTACATTGGTGAGTAATATAAGTTTCTCTGCTCCGAGTGCTTCAGCCATTTTTCCGGCGACCAGATCGGCATTGATATTGTAGGAATCACCGTCTTTTCCGACGCCGATGGGTGCAACAACCGGGATGAAGTTGCTGTTGACCAGCATATGGATTACAGAGGCATCGATTGATTCGACTTCGCCCACATGGCCGATATCAATGATTTCCGGCGTGAGCATTTCAGGCGTCTTTCGGGTGAGTGACATTCGCCTGGCTTTGATCAGCCTGCCATCCTTTCCGGTAAGCCCGATAGCCTTGCCGCCATGGGAGTTGATGATGTTGACGATATTTTTGTTGACTGACCCTCCGAGCACCATTTCTACTACATCCATCGTGGCCGCATCTGTCACGCGCATACCGTCGACAAAGCTGGATTCAATATTCAGCTTTTTGAGAAGCTCTCCAATTTGGGGGCCTCCACCATGAACGACAACAGGGTTCATGCCTACCAGTTTCATCAATACGATGTCTCTGGCAAAGTTTTCCTGCAGTTGCTGGCTGACCATGGCATTTCCACCGAATTTCACCACGATGGTTTTGCCGGTAAATTTCTGGATGTAGGGCAAGCCTTCGGTTAAAACATTGGCTATTTCAAGCGCCGATTTTTTGGATAACGCCATGATCAGGATTCTCAGAAATGTAGTTTCAGGCCGCTGTCGATGCGAGAGATCTGCTCGCGAAAAATATTCATTATTTCGGCGAGCGCGAAGTCGTCATCCGCTTCAAAACGCAGCGTAAGGGCTGCAGAGGTGTTGGAGGCCCGAACCAGACCCCAGCCATTGGTGTATTCGGCGCGGAGACCGTCCATTGTGATGATCTTTCCTTCGCCAAAGTCGCCGTTGGCAATCAATTGCTGGATAAAGCTGAATTTTTTATCCTCGGCGATGGGCACCTTGATTTCAGGCGTGGAGGCTGTGGCGGGAAAGGATATCATGATTTGTTCGAGGCTCTGGTCGCGAATGGTCATGATTTCCAGCAAGCGGGCAGCGGCATATAGACCGTCATCAAAGCCGAGCCAGCGTTCCTTGAAGAAAATGTGACCGCTGAGCTCGCCGCCCAGCAAGGCGCCGGTTTCCTGCATTTTGGCTTTTATATGCGAATGACCGCTTTTGCACATCACCGGCTTTCCGCCATAGCCGCTGATCAGGGCGTTGAGGCGGCGTGTTGATTTTACATCATAAATAACATCGCAGCCGGGGTTCCGGGAAACGATGTCCTTGGCGAAAAGCATGAGCAGTCGGTCGGGAAGAATGATTTCACCCGAG
>JAGRJA010000097.1 GCA_020443005.1 Pseudomonadales bacterium | reverse complement strand
TTTTTGATGGATGTACTGCGACAACAGTTTGGCCACGAAAAAACAGCATTTTTTGAGGACGCCAATCTGATCGTTGCCGTTAACCAGGAAGTCACCGACAGGCATTGCGCACTTGAACCGGGCGATGAAGTAGCTCTTTTCCCGCCGGTTACCGGAGGTTGACGATGAGTGTACTTGTTCAGCCCGAACCAATTGATAGCGCGAAGCTCTATGATGACTTGTTACAAAGTGCCGGGCGCAAAGCCGGTGCTGTCGTTACTTTCACCGGTTTGGTGAGGGATATTAATGAAGGCGGTCATGTTGAAAACCTGTTCATTGAGCATTATCCCGGCATGACTGAAAAAACATTGGCGGGCATAGTCGATCAGGCCCGAACACGCTGGAAGCTGGACGATGTTGTTATTGTGCACAGGATAGGTGTGATGAAACCTGCGGACAGGATCGTTTTCGTCGGTGTCAGTTCAGCACATCGGGGTGACAGCTTTGAGGCATGTGAATTCATGATGGACTTTCTGAAAACAAGCGCACCTTTCTGGAAAAAGGAAACCAGTCATGTCGAGGGCAAGTGCTTGCAAAGCCAATGGCTCGATGAGCGGCAAAGTGACCGCAGCCGAGCCGCTCGCTGGGAAGAGTCCGCTGAAAACCGGAAATCCGCTGACTGATCAGGGTGTCAATGATTTTTCCCGGGGTGTGACCTGGGGTATTTGGTTCCGCTTGAGGAGCCCTGTTTGACCGGTAAATTGACTACAATCTCTCGCCATTCTCCGGGCTTGAGATTGTCCAATGTCCATACCCCCACTTTTACACGGATCAATCGAAGCGTCGGGTAGCCGACCGCAGCTGTCATTCGTCGTACCTGGCGATTTTTTCCTTCGAGTATTGTCAGTTCAATCCAGCTGGTGGTATCGTTTTTTCTGAAACGAATCGGAGGGTCTCGATCGGGTATGTCTGGTGCTGTTATCAATTTTACTTTGGCCGGTCTGGTGAGCCCGTCCCTGAGTTGAACGCCCTGGCGAAGTGCTACCAGGGCTTGTTCACTAATATTTCCCTCAAGTTGCGCCCAGTAGGTTTTTGGCAGTTTTTTCTCTGGGGCACTGATTCGGTGTTGCAATTGTCCATCATCTGTCAGAAGCAGCAAACCCTCAGAATCCCTGTCCAGCCTTCCGGCAGGGTAAATACCCTTGATTGGCACCAGATTTTTCAGGGTCGGGTGTCCGTCACGGTTTTCGCTGAATTGTGAAACAGTGCCATAGGGTTTGTTGAGCAGAATCAATCGGGCCATTAACAGAAGTCGCCGGTTTGTAGGAAAACTACAAAATTTATACAGCTTGTGTATACTGTGAAACCTTGTTATTCGGTTGTTTTATTAACGCTTTTTAAAACAACCTGCACATTCTAACGCACTATATTTTTCGATGGAGTTTTTTTATGGGTTACCAGAAAGTCACTGTACCTTCCCAGGGTTCAAAAATAACAGTCAATCCGGATTTGAGCCTGACCGTTCCGAACAACCCTATTATTCCGTTTATTGAAGGTGATGGTATCGGTGTCGATATAACACCTGTGATGATCAAGGTTATTGACGCTGCAGTGGAGAAGGCCTATTCATCAGAAAAGAAAATTGCATGGATGGAAGTTTATTGTGGTGAAAAAGCTGCAGAGCTTTACGAGGGAAACTGGTTCCCGGAAGAAACACTTGAGGCGCTCAAGGAATTTGCAGTCTCTATCAAAGGGCCTTTGACAACACCTGTGGGTGGTGGCTTCCGCTCGCTTAATGTCGCTTTGCGCCAGGAGCTGGATTTGTATGTGTGTCAAAGACCGGTACGATGGTTTCAGGGCGTTCCTTCCCCTGTTAAAGAGCCGGGTAAGGTGGATATGTGTATCTTTCGTGAAAATTCGGAAGACATATACGCCGGTATCGAATGGAAGGCGGGTAGTGCGGAAGCAGACAAGGTTATCAAGTTTCTTCGCGAAGAAATGGGTGTTAACAAGATCCGTTTTCCGCAGAACTGTGGTATTGGTGTGAAACCGGTTTCAAAAGAGGGAACACAGCGTCTGGTCAGAAGGGCCATTCAGTATACAATTGAGCAGGATTTACCTTCCCTGACTCTGGTACACAAGGGCAACATCATGAAGTTCACGGAAGGGGCGTTTACGGATTGGGGTTACGAGTTAGCCCGTGAAGAGTTCGGTGCTGAACTGCTGGATGGAGGCCCCTGGTGCAAAATCAGGAATCCTAAAACAGGAAAGGATATCGTCATCAAGGATGTGATTGCCGATGCCATGTTGCAGCAGATTTTATTGAGACCGGCTGAATACAGCGTGATTGCCACATTGAATTTGAATGGCGATTATCTTTCAGACGCACTGGCTGCACAGGTAGGTGGAATCGGTATCGCTCCCGGTGCGAACATCTCTGATACCGTTGCGCTTTTCGAAGCAACCCACGGCACGGCACCCAAATATGCCGGGCAGGACAAGGTTAACCCGGGTTCACTGATTCTCTCTGCAGAAATGATGCTGCGACATCTTGGCTGGAACGATGCGGCCAATCTGGTTATTCGTGGAATGGAAGGGGCGATCAGCGCAGGGACTGTGACCTATGACTTCGAGCGACTGATGGAAGGAGCAACCCTTGTTTCCTGTTCCGAGTTTGGTGAGCACATCATTAAGCATATGTAAGCATTAAGCTGATTTTTCAAATAATTTTTCAGTAGCCCCGCCTGAAGGCGGGGTTTCTTTTTTTATTCCCCTGCCCATACATATTTTGACCGCAGAAATCACACATTTACAGGCAATATTTCCAACTCGGGTCTTATCTCATCTATTTTATACACATGTCTTAATTTTTTTTGGACGATATTCTGCTTTACAGTAAATTAATCGAAATAACATGAGGTTTACAATGCAACCTACTGATTAATAATGGTGAAAAGTTGATTGGTTAAAATTTGAACAATTTGAAGAAAGCCTGATGACGCCATTACAAGGGGAAAGACTCACAGTCTTACTCACAACTTTATCCACAGATAATGTGGAAAAAACTTTAAAGAAAAATCGTGCAACAAAATGAGGCAAAAACCGTAATCAAAACCGGGTCCAAGTTCGTCTAAATGGTACTGAAAAGTGGGAAACTGCTCGGCCAGCCTTGTTTTTAACGGAAGAATACGCTTTAGAAATTACATTGAAATATGTGTGTACCCGTATGATTTGCAAAGAAGAAAGGGCTGAAATGTTGGCAGAAGTAGTGTGCGAAAATCCGTTATGTGTGTTGACTTGAGCGATTATTGTTTACAGTTGGGCCAGCTTTTCTATAATCATCTACCTTCTATCCCAACAACGCTTTTCTATCTACTTTATTTTCAGGTTTTGTCATGACAACGAATGTTGCCCCGGATGTCTTCAGATCAATCGCAAAAAAACTGGCTGTATCGGGAAGGCAGATTTATGCACGCGGGTGGTCGCCAGCTACCAGCAGTAATTTTTCAATAAGAATAAACGCCGATTCCTGTGCTATCACGGTTTCCGGCAAGCCTAAAGGTGAATTATCCGAGCAGGATATTATGATTGTTGATTTACAGGGTATTCCTTTAACGCCACAAAAACCTTCGGCAGAAACATTGCTACACACGCAGCTTTATCGAAGAGAGCCGGAAATTGGCGCAGTGCTGCATACCCATTCGCTGGCGGCTACTGTTCTGAGTCGTTTGATCAAAAGCCGGGAGGTTGTGCTTTCCGGTTACGAGCTATTGAAAGCTTTTGACGGAATACAAACGCATGACTTGACGATAAAACTGCCTGTTTTTGAAAATACCCAGGACATTGCCGCTTTGGCCAGTGAAGTTGAGCAACGAATGACAAAACAGGGTACAGGTATCGCCTATTTAATTCGTGGGCATGGTTTGTATACATGGGGGAAAACCTTGAGTGATTGCGAGAGGCATCTCGAGGCGCTGGAGTTTCTATTACAATGCGAACTTGAAAAAGCAAGAGTTTCAGGAGTGAGTGATTGATGAGCAAACTTATTATTTATGATGCCAACAGCGTTGAGGTTTTAAAGGAAGTTATTCAGCATGATGAAATTTCGGGCTTGTTGTCTGTTCAGGGGGTTCGATTTGAACATTGGTCTGCTGATGCTGAAGTCAAATTTGGTGATAGCAGTGAGGCAATTCTGGAAGCGTATCAAAACCGTGTTCAGGAAGAGCTGGACTCTCAAGGTTTTCAGTCGGTTGATGTTATCAGCGTTTCTCCTGAGAGTGCCGATATTGCTGCGCTTCGACAAAAATTTCTCGATGAACATCGTCATAGCGAGGATGAAGTCAGAATGTTTGCTGATGGTATTGGTCTTTTTTACTTGCATCTGTCTGACAAGGTGTATGCGTTACTGTGCGAAAAAGGCGATCTTATCAGTGTGCCCGCCAATACGCCTCACTGGTTTGATCTGGGAGCTGCACCTCGTCTGGCAGCGATTCGCTTTTTTAATAATCCCGAAGGCTGGGTTGCCCATTACAGTGGCAGTGACATTGCCAAACGATTCCCGTTACTGGCTTCGCAATGATCACTCATATTCTTACTGATATCGAAGGCACTACGAGCAGCATATCCTTTGTAAAGGAAGTGCTTTTTCCCTATGCCTATGAACATTTACCCGCTTTTGTCGAGGCGCATTGTCTGCTACCTGAAGTATCGCAATGTCTTGACGAAGTTGCCACTCAGGCCGCGCTTGACAGGGATGATATCGCTACTCTGATCGCCCAACTGCGCCAGTGGATTGACCAGGATGTGAAACAGACAGCCTTGAAAACGCTACAGGGCATGATCTGGAAAGAAGGGTACGAGCAGGGCGCCTATACAGCCCATGTTTATCGCGACGCCTATCAGGCGCTGACGGAATGGAAAACAGCTGGCCATGACATTTCTGTTTACTCATCCGGGTCAGTGCAAGCCCAAAAACTGTTTTTTCAATACAGCGATTTTGGTGATATGCGTTCGTTATTCAGTCAGTATTTTGATACCGGAACAGGCCACAAGCGTGAAACAGCTTCCTATCGCATTATTCAACAACGGCTCGTCACTGCTGCCGAAAATATTCTTTTTCTTTCTGATATCAGAGAAGAGTTAACAGCTGCACAAAAAGCCGGTTTCAAGGTTTGCTGGCTGACAAGAGAGGCTGATTGTTCGCTGAACGAAGAAGATGAAGCGCTGCTTCAGGATTCAGCAATCAGACATGTCAAGAATTTTTCAGCAATTGATTTGAACGATTTCTAAAAAAACTATTCCTTAAATCTGAACCTGTCTTTCGTGCAATTTCAGGGTTTGGCTGTTGATGTTTTTTTGGGTGATCGCTCATTGAAATAACGGGGCTCGCTTTCAATACCCAATACCCGTCGACGAATCAGGTCCAGGGCTGTTGCCGACACCATAAGCTGGAACATTTTTCTTCCATAGTTGAAAACAAGTTCTCTGGCTTCCAGCCTGTTCTTGTCGCCCCAGGCGATCCAGACTGTTCCAACGGGTTTTTCGACCGTGCCTCCATCAGGGCCGGCTATACCCGAAACAGCGAGTACCAGGTCTGCCTTGCTTTTTTGCAAAATGCCATTGGCCATGGCCAGAACGACTTCCCGGCTAACGGCACCGTATTTTTCCAGCAGGATTTCGTCGACATCGAGCAGTTCGTGTTTGATACGGTTTGAGTAAGAAACAATGCCTGCTTCGAAAACGGCAGATGCGCCTGCCACTTCTGTCAGCATTGAGGCGATCAGCCCTCCGGTACAGGACTCTGCAGTTGCTATTTTCAATTGTTTTTTTGCCAGTAGTGCAACGAGTGACTCGACCATTTTCTGCTCGCCTTCAGCAACGATCATATCGCCCGTCAAATTGAGGATTTGCGCTTCGAGTTCATCTCTTTTGATTTTGTCTTCTGGTCTATTGATGGTTAACTTGATCTCCAGTGTCGGGGCACCGGCCCTGTATCCCAGGTCAACATTATTTGGCCAATGTTTTATGTTCTCGCTGAACAGCTGCTCAAGTGCGGATTCGCCGATACCAAACAGGTGAAAACGCCTGATTTCTACCGGCGTTGTGTTGATCATTTCAGTAATTCGGGGGAACACCTCGTCGGCCAACATTTGCTTCATTTCACCGGGTACACCCGGTGTACAGAATATACGGCAGTTATTTAACAGCAGGTAAATACCCGGGGCACTCCCCCTGAGGTTACAGAGAATTTCGGCAGAGGCAGGTAGATAGGCCTGTTTTCTATTGGCCTCTTTCATTGCTATGCCACGGCGTTCACACCATGCTTCAACCTCTTTCAGAGCCCTGGCGTGATATTGCAGGGGCTGTGATGAAGCAAGAGCCAGTGCTTCGGCAGTCAGATCATCACGGGTAGGGCCCAGGCCACCATTGATGATGAGAATATCGCTTTCCATTGAGAGGCGAATAATCTCGTTAACCAATAAATCAAGGTTGTCACCAACGGTCTGTATTCGATGGATTGATAACCCCATTTCCGTAAGCTTTTCGGCAATATAGGTGGAGTTGCTGTCTTGCGTGACACCGGTCATCAATTCATTGCCGGTCATCAGTAATTGTATATTCATTGGAAGCTGGGTTGATGTCTGGATAGTTGTCACTTTATACGGGATTATTCAAAATGTGTATCATCGATAGCCGCTTTATCAGGTGTTTATATTTGTTTTGGATAACAGCGCATCAAATGTTGTTTCTGGCGGTTTTCATCAGCAGTGATTCTCCGTAGTATGGAGGCTGAAAATCGGGCTACCGTTGGGTCATTAATACTTTTATCAAGAGGCTATTATGAAAGCAGTCATTATTGTTTCACTTGTTGTAGTGTTGGGTGTTATGGGCGGTTACGGTTATAAATTGTACGAATCGCATCATGCCTATAAATCAACGCTGGAAGGCGAAATCAGGGAATTGAAAACACAGGTCAGGGACTTGCAGGCGCTTGTTAAATTTCAGGATGAGCGTATTGCGGCACTGGAAAAAACATCGATCAACAAACTGGTAGATGATGCCAACAATATGTTTATCGAAGGGTGGGAATCCATGCTGAATACCCTGGAAACGGAGCTGGATAAGGCCCGGGAAAAGTCAGCGACTCAACCCTGAAGATTTTTTATGACTGCTATCGCAGAGCCTCTGCCGGCTTCCACACTTATTCTTCTGCGAACTACTGAAGAAGGGGTCGAGCTCTTTATGATGAAGCGCAATCCATTTTCGGATTTTGCGCCCGGTGCACTCGTTTTCCCCGGAGGGATGCTGGAGGAGATCGATACCCAGGACTGGTCTGGTCTGATACCGTCAACATCAAACTGCGACCCCTTGCTCGCCTACAAGATTGCCGCCATTCGGGAAACTTTTGAAGAAAGCGGCATTTTACTGGCTTTTCATCAGGATGGCAGGAATTACCCTGATGAAAAATATCTGCAGAGCTTGCAGCCATTCCGGGAAAAACTGAATAACAACGCTTTATCATTCAGGGATTTTATCTCTGATAACCGCTTTGTACTCGCTGTAGGTGACCTTCATCATTGCGCCAACTGGGTAACGCCAAAATTAGCGCCGAAGCGCTTTGACACCCATTTTTTTGTCGCAAAGGCTCCGCTTCAGTCAGGCGTGCATGACGGAGCGGAACTGGTTGAAAGTTTCTGGGTCAAGCCTGACAAAGTGCTCGAATTTGCAGAAACAGATGAATACAGAATTGTGTTTGCCACTGAGATGAACGCATTATGGGTATCAAAATTTTCTTCCATTGATGCGATTATCCACTCTGCCCGAGAGGCAACAGTGAATAGAATAGAGGCAGAAGTCGATGTTCGGGGAGACAAGATTGTTTTATGTATCCCCGAATCGGCGGGTTATGGTGTTACAGAGCGTTTATGGCGTATGTAAATAAAAAATGATTGTGAGTTGTTGCCAATGACCCCATTTTTGTTTCTGAATTACGCCGGTTTTTGAAGGTTTTTGAAATCAGGCTTTCTTTTTTCCAGAAAGGCCATAATAGCCTCGACATTCTCGGGAGAGCCGGCGAGCGCCATCATTCCCTGCATTTCGATTTCTCTTGCTGCTGCAATGCCTTTCATGTGAGCCTGTTTCAGACAGCGTTTGGTGAGCTTGAGCGAGTTTACAGGCCATTGAGCCATTTCTTCAGCTTTCCGTATGGCATGATCAAGGAGTTGCTCATCGGGAAAAGATTGTCGTGCAATACCTGTCTCAACGGCTCGCTCTGCGTTGATCCATTCCGCTGTGAATAATAATTCAGCCGCAATTTGTGTGCCGAGAGCTACCTGCATCAGGTAACTGCACGCGGCTTCAGGGACCAATCCCAGATTGACGAAGGGGAGACGCATTTTGAGACTTTCGCCCACATAAACCACATCGCAATGAAACAGGGCCGTAGCGCCAAAACCGACAGCCGCACCTTTGGCTGCAGCAATCAGCGGTTTTTCCAATGCGACAATTTCGTCCATCATCAGCTCAAAAGGGGGTGTTTCATCCGGGTTGCCACCGAAACTGGCAAGGTCTACGCCCGATGTGAAGTCATTACCGGCCCCTGTGATGACAACAACAGCGACATCATTATTTTCATTGGCACGCCTGAAGGCATCCCGTGCTGCAAGAAAACTCTCATTGGTGAAAGCATTTTTTTTCGATGGACGATTAAATGTAATAACAAGAACACCATTTTCATTTAATTCTTCCAAGACAAGTTGTTCATTCATGATCGTTACCTGTTTTCATTCGTTAAAAAATTTCTCATTGACAGGGCCAATGACTTCCAGCTTTTTCTGTGGCGATAATTTCACGGCAAGCATCGTATATTGGCGTTGTAGACCAGCCAAGGTCGCGCTGCAGGCGCTGTGTGCTCATTACCTGTTTGAAGGGTACGGGTACCGGGATTTTGAGGCAGGGGCTTTTACCACCAGCCATTTGCCATATCTCGGCAAATTCCCAGGCATCCAGTGGTATCCCGGCAATGTTATAGGCTTTGCCAATCGAAGCAGGGTTGGTCAAGGCAAGACAGCTTGCTTCGGCGATATCCCCGGCATAAATCAGGCCCACATCGAGCCCGACGGGGTAGGGTGTAACGGGCAAACTCATCAGGCGTTTGAACCAGAGCGTAAATGTACCCTGATCGAAGGAACCAAAAATCGCAAAAGGTCTGAGTGATGTTACTTCAAGCTGGTGTTTGCTTGCATAGTTCCAGACAAGTTCTTCTGAACGCGCTTTTGAATAGGCATAGACATTCAGCCTGGTCACTTTGTCACTTACTGCCCGTATGGCGTGATCTTCGCTGATAACATCACCGTATCGGCCTAGGGGGTACACACTGGCAGAGGACATATAGATCATCCTTTTGACGCCGGAGGCCGTCAAGGCTTCCATCACATGTTCTGTGCCTTCGACATTCGAGGCAATAATGTCTTCGAATTTCCCTTTTATTGTGACGCTGGCAGCACAGTGAACAACGGCATCAATATTCCTGAAGCTGTTGGTAAGTGCCTGCCGGTCCCCAAGGTCAGCTTTTTGAAAACTGATACCCAGTTTTTTTAGGGCGGGTACTTTATCCGGGTTTCGTACGACTGCGGTGACAGTGGCATTATATCGCAGCAAATGTTTGACAATATATTGCCCCAGGAATCCGGTTGCACCTGTAACTGCAATTTTTTTTCCTGATAAATCCATGTGTATTTGGCTCAAAAAAAAGGGTAGTTGATACTACCCTCATCGACATGAAGTGAGATTACTCTCCTT
>JAGRJA010000096.1 GCA_020443005.1 Pseudomonadales bacterium | reverse complement strand
GGGAAGTGCACGAAAACGGCTACGTGATTATTCCCGACATGATCTCGCAGGAGGTGGTTGAAAATATCCGCCGCGAATCAGCACCGTATCTGGCCTATGATGGCCGCACGGAGTTTGAGGGCTATAAAACCCGTCGCATCTACTCGGTGATAGAGAAAACCTTTTCTTGTAATCCGCTGGTAGAGCACCCGCTGGTGATGGCGCTGCTCGACAGGCTGTTCCAGCCCAATTACCTGCTTTCCCAGTTGCAGGTGATCAATGTGATGCCGGGCGAAGTGCGCCAGCCACTGCATCACGATGACGGTTTTTACCCGATAGCCCGCCCGCGCAAGCCTTTTGGTGCAGCCCTGATCTGGGCGCTGGATGACTTTACCGATGAGAACGGCGCGACGCTGGTTTATCCGAAAAGTCATCTCTGGGGTGACGTGCCACCCGGCGAGATTGATGTCAGCAAAATGGTGCCCGCCGTCATGCCTTCCGGATCCGCCGTGTTTTTTCTCGGTACTACCTGGCATTGTGCCGGTGCCAATACCACCGACAAGCCGCGACTGGCGGCAACCACACAGTTCTGTGAACCTTGGGCACGTCAGCAGGAGAACTACAGCCTGGCCATTTCGCGCGAGCGGGTGAAGCAGTGCAGCGAAACGGTGCAGTCGCTGCTCGGTTACAGCATGCAGTTCCCTTTTATCGGTTTTGTTAACGGACGCGACCCGAAACGCCTGCTCGAGGATTAGGAAAACCGTGGTAGCCGGCAACCGCAGCTGCCGTTATGGTGGGTGCTGTTTTTGTGTTGATCGAGAGAGGCAGCGCCGATGAAACTGAGCACCAACCTGGTTGTGGATTCCCTGCGCGATGTGGCGGAGCCCGCCCGCAAAATCGAGGCGATGGGTTTTGAATCACTCTATGTTTCCGAGCGTAAGCATGACCCCTTCATGCAACTTGCTGTGGCAGCAACCGTCACCGAACGTATCAAGCTCGGGCCTGAAATTGCGCTGGCCTTCCCGCGCAACCCGATGGTGCTTGCCTACCAGGCCTGGGATCTGCAGCAGGCAAGCAATGGCCGTTTTGTTCTCGGGCTGGGTACGCAGGTCAAGGCGCATAACGAGCGCCGTTTTGGTCTTGAGTGGCATCGCCCGGGGCCAAAATTGCGTGAGTATGTGCTGGCCATTCGCGCGATCTGGGATTGTTTCCAGAACGGCACCGAGCTCGATTTTGAAGGCGAGTTTTTCCGCTTCAACCTGATGACACCGATGTTTAACCCTGGTCCGCTCGAGGTCGCTCCGCCGCCGATTTATATCGGCGCAGTGAATCCGTGGAACTGCCGCATGGCGGGTGAAGTGGCCGATGGTTTTCATTGCCACGGTTTTCACACCGCCAAAACCTTGCGGGAAAATGTCATCAGCAATATCGAGCAGGGGCTGAAAAACGCCGGCAGGCAGCGCAAGGATTTCACCATTACCGCGCCGGTGATGGCGGTCATGGGTAACACACCGGCCGAGCTCGACACCATGCGGGAGCGGGTGCGCCAGATGATCGGTTTTTATGGCGCCACCAGTTATTACAAGGGCATGTTTGAGGCGCATAACTGGGAAGGCAATTTCAATCGCCTGCTGGAGAAATCCCGCAAAGGGCAGTGGGATAGCATGGCGGATGAAATTACCGATGAGATGCTGCAGGAGTTTGCCGTTGAAGGTTACTACGAAGATATTCCGCGGCTGCTGCTGGAAAAATATGGCGATATGCTTGACCAGGTGCTGATCTATTTTGGCGAACCGGAAAAGGGTGATCCGGAAAACTGGCAGCGCCTGATCAAGGCCTTTAATGAAAGTGAACGCCTTGTAAAATAACGAAAACCGGGTTGTTCTACACCTTATCGGCGCGGATTCCGCCGTAAATACCTTTCCTGACGATCAATGGAAACAGGATGGTGTTAACGGCCCACAGGGGAAAGCGGATGCTGGAACCGTTGGGCAAAAAAACCTGCAGGCCGTTGTTTTGCACGCCCAGAATTGAACCCCAGCGATAGGGGGAAGGCTTGTAGGTTTTCATTGCTTGTGTCGTTCCTCGTAAATAGCAGTCAATGTTATGCGCAACGGTTTCATAGCCACCGTTTCGGGCAGAGCTGCGGTTTGGGTCGGATGCGGCAATGTCACCTACTGAAAAAATATTGTTGTAGCCGGGTACGCGCAAATAGCGGTCTGTTTTTACATAGCCCTGTTTATCGAGCATGACTTCGGGCACAAAATCACTGTTTGGCTTTACATTGCCAACTGCCCAAAGTACCAGATCAGCGGAAAACGCGTTTTGGCCGCTTTCCCAGGCAATTGTTTCCCGCGTCAGACTGCTTTCCAGTGCGGTGTTATCAGTATGTGCGCGATGATACGGGTGCAGTTGTACGCCCCGCGCCACCAATTGTGATTCAATGTTTTTTCGGACTTTTGGGTGGTAGCCGGGCAGGGGGCGTTCCTGACTGTAAAAGAAATGAATGTTTTTATCAGGGTAGCGTGTTGCAAGGTTGGCAGAAACACTGACGCCTGTCGCACCGCCACCGACAATGGCAATAGTTTTGGCGATGGAAAATTGTTCGGCATATCGGGTCAGATTGCTTGAGATTGTCTCTTCGTTCTCCAGCGTGTTGTTGCGCCAGAAGCCATTGCTGACACCGGAAGAAATGAGCAGGGCGTCAAATGTCTCTGTTTTTGTATCGCCATTGGCGAGTTGTATTTTTACCTCGTTTGTTTCAGGCCTGATTTCGGTGATTTTGCCATGCAGTGTCGTTACACCATCCAGTTTTTTATAGCGGCGGAAGGGCAGCAGGTAGTTTTTTTGCCACTGTTCGGGACGGGTCAGACGGGTGCCGAGTTCCTGCCCGCTAAGCAGGCAGGGCTTCGGCGATACACCGACAATATCGTAGCGGTGAGAGAGGCGGGTGGCTGTAATAAGCCCTGTCTCACCTATTCCGGCAATAATTATGCGTTTTTTCATGCTGAAGCCCTGTAATTCAGTGTCTATCCTATACAAATATGTTGCCTTTTTCAGGGTAGAATACGCTTTAGTTCAAGCCTTGCCTTCCGGCTGTCCCGGATTGCTGCCAGATCAAACAACCGCCAGCAGGAATGAGATGCCCGTATCGACTAATACTTGTAAAAGCGGTGATTTTGTTGATGAAACACTGTTTGAGCAAATTGCCTGCGCCATTGAAGAGCGTGGTTATGTTGTGTTGCCTGCAAGCTTGCCTGAAACTGTCGCCGATAATTTACTTGACGGGCTCAGCCGATTGTCGGAACAGCGCTTTCACCGGGCAAAAGTCGGACGGGGGAGTGATCAGGTTCGTAACCGCTTTGTGCGCAATGACCGCATTGCCTGGATTGAGGATGATGACGACGATCTGGCGGCATGGTTGTTATGGACAAGACAATTAAAGGATTACCTGAATCGCCGCCTGTTTCTGGGTTTGTTTGGTTTCGAAAGCCATTTTGCACACTATTTGCCCGGTGATTTTTACAAAAAACATCTGGATGCTTTCAGGGGTGAGGCCAATCGTGTGTTATCGCTTGTTACTTACCTGAACAAAGGCTGGGAGCCTCATCAGGGAGGTGAATTGCTGATGTATTCACCTGAGGATGAGCGCGAGCTTTTTAAGGTTCAGCCCTGTTTTGGTACGCTGGTGTTGTTTTTGAGTGAAGAGTTTCCCCACGAAGTTCTGCCTGCTGAAAGAGACCGATACAGCGTTGCAGGCTGGTTTCGCCTTAATACATCCCTGAATAATCAAATCGACCCTGCACGCTAGCGCTGTTTCTCATGGCACCGTCTTGCCGTTATCGGTTTATGTCTTTGAGAAAGCAGGTGTTGTTGTCCCTGATATAAGGGGCATTGCATTCCCAGTCAGTGCCAGTGTAGTCAAGGTGGGCATTTTCAGGAAGTTCGATTTTTTCGCAAAAATCGCCTTTTTCACGAAACCCCCTGAGACATTCCCAGCCTTTGCCAAAAGAGGCATTTTTCAGGTAGGCGTTTTCAGGTATTTCTATTTTTATACAGGTGTTACCGGTTTCACGAAAACCGCGCTTGCATTCCCAGCCATAACCATAATCATCGTTGGTGAAGTAGGCGTTTTCAGGCAAGGGAATGGCGATGCATTCATCACCTTTTTCCCTGAAGCCTCGTTCACAAGACCAGCCGCTGCCTGAATTGCTGTCGTTCAGATAACCATTCTCAGGCACTTCAATCAGCGCACATTTATCATCGACTTGCCGGTAATTTCGTTCACATTTCCAGCCCTCACCTTTATAGGCGTCGAGATAGGCATTTTCAGGTAATTCTGTTTTTTTGCAGTGGTCTTGAGCAATTTTGTAACCATAGTGACAGGCCCAGCCACTGCCACGAAGGGTGTCTTTCGGGTAGGCGTGTTCCGGTATTTTTATTTCTTCACAGCTGTCATTTTTTGCCCTGAAGCCGGCGTTACATTCCCACCCTGTGCCATAGGAGGATTTTGTCAGGTGAGCATTGTCAGGAACATCTATTTCCTTGCACTGTTTTTTGTTTTGTTTGTAACCATCGTTACAGTCCCAGCCCTTGCCAAATTTTTTGTCATGCGAGTTATCGGGTATTTCCTCGGCCATTATCGCTGTGCATGACAGAAAAAACATACACATCAAAAAAATGTTTGCGATTTTAAGTAAGCACTTCATACGGTGTATTTTGTTCACAATCGGGTTCTTCCTAAAAGTAGTATTTTTTGGTGAAAATCATCTGTGTTTGTCATCGCGCGTAGACAAGGATGTTGCCTTTGAAACTTTCTTCAAGGAAACGCGTGTTTTCCGGCTTGCTTTTGTTAAAGCGATAACCGAGAGACAGCATTTTGTTGCTGAACTTCGCTTGCAGTGACCTCCCTGGGTCGACAATGATGACCTCGCAGGTGTCCTTTGCATGTGCATCGATGAAGCTGGAAAGTTGATCAACATGATCAGGCTCGTAGAGCAAGTCACTTCCAATTACAAGATCAAATTTACCGAGGTTGGTTTTATCGTCACTCCAGCCTGCTCTCGAAAATGGAATAGGTTTGCAGTTGTTGAGCCTGCTGTTTTCTTTCATAAAACTGCCGGCTTCGGGGTTGTAGTCTGTGGCGGTTATGTCGGCCAGTCGGTGATTCAAGACATGGCTGGCAAGCCCGAGGCCACAACCCACCTCAAGAATCCTGAGCCCTTCAATATTTTTTTCATACATTAAGTGGGCGAGGACCTGACTCGAAGGCCATAAAACGCCAAACAGGGGCCAGCTTGCCGGTGAGACACCGTGGCCTTCTGCAACATTATCGGTATCGCAAAACTGTTGTTTATTCCTGAGCGTACGAAGGTGGATATCTGTGGAACCAAACTCAAGTGTCTGGTAGCGAATGCGTACGGAAGCCATAGTAACCTGCTGTGATAAAAAGTGAGCAGGTCGTTACAAAATGGTTATCAATTCGCTGCGCTTGATATGAGCCAGTGTACCTTTTTCCTTGACAGCTTGCCAACGAAACCGCTTTTATGTTTCGCAAGAGTGTTCTCAACGGTATCGGGTTTTAAGGGTGTGTCGTTTTTTTTCCTGAAAGTATGAACAAATATCCCGGTAAAAATGTATAAAGGAGCTTGTAAAAAGTAAAACCGGTGGAGACATGAAAAAAAGAGTTGTGGTTTGGGGTACGGGCAATGTTGGCAGGCCGGCAATCAGGGCTGTGTTGGCGCACCGCGACCTGGTGTTGGCTGGTGTTATTGTTTCCAGCCCTGAAAAGGCTGGCAAGGATGCCGGCGAACTTGCCGGTATCTCACCGTGTGGTGTTATGGCTACCTGCGACTGGCAAACACTGGTTCGCGACGATATTGATGCTGTGGTTTACGCTGCCAATGCAGAGCTACGACCTGAAGAGGCTTTTATGGAAATGATCACCTGTCTTTCTGCGGGTGTGAATGTGGTTTCTACGGCTTTTTACCCCTTGTTGTTTCCCGGTGGAAAATATGCGATTCGAGAAGCTGTGGATCCGGTTCAGGCAGTATGCGAACAGGTGGGAAGCTCTGTTTTTGTATCCGGTGTGGATCCAGGCTGGGCCATGGATATCCTGCCGATCCTGCTCAGTGGTGTGGTATCGGATATTGAAGAAATTCGCGTGCAGGAGATTTTCAATTACGCAACCTATGACCAGCCGGAGCTTGTAAGGGGGATCATCGGTTTTGGTAGCTCAATGGCGGTATTGCCGCGTATGCTCGAAGAGCAATCCCTGCTTACCGTATGGGCGCCAATGGTCGAAATGATTGCCCGTGCTCTTGACTATCCGTTGGACAGTATTGAAACCCGGGTAGAACGCAGGCCGCTGGAAGAAGATGTTGATGTGCCTGGCATGGGCAGGTTCGACAAGGGTAGCCAGGGTGCATTTCGTTTTGAGGTAAGCGGTATGCGAAAGGGCAAGGCGCGTATTGTGGTAGAACATATTACTCGCATTGATGACAACTGCGCACCTGACTGGGCGTACCCGCCCGTCGGGCAGGGCTGCCATCAGGCCATCATCAAGGGGAACCCTGAGCTGGTTGTCAGTTATCACGGGCACGACCCGGTAGAACCGGGGCCGGCAGGTGGTGGAAACTGTTCGGCGGCCAACCGTATTGTTAACGCTATTCCGGCGGTTTGCGCTGCAGCGCCGGGCATTGTTTCCTCGCTCGATTTGCCGGTTATTCATGGTGGAGCGCAAATGCGGGAAAGCTGAAAAAAGCAGGCGCAGATGCTCTGCCGGTTTGTCAGTGGTGGTTTTCCATCGGGCCTGGGTGCTTTCGGCTGAGGCTGTTTTTGTTTTGGCTCAAGGCTGAATTGTTTGGCTCAAGGCTGTTTTTCGGCTCAAGGCTGTAGCCCGGTTTGATACACTGGGTAAATTTTCAGGAGGTGAATCTATGTTTGTGGTTGCCAACCGAGTGCCGGTGTTGCCGGACTGGGCTGAAGCGTTTGAAACCCGTTTTCGCAAACGCGCTGGCGAAATTGAAAAGCAGCCCGGTTTTGTGCGTATGCAAATTCTTAAACCCTGCGCGGAGGGCCTGCCCTATGTTGTATTGACAACATGGCAGGATGAGGCAGCTTTTAACGCCTGGATCAAAAGTGAAGATTTTGCGCTGGCGCACCAGAACCCCATGCCTAAAGAAGCATTTGCCGGCAAGCCGGTGATGGAGCGGCACGAGGTTGTCATTGCATCAGGAAACTAGTTTGCCGAGACAACCCTGGCAGGGCTGGATGCTGGAAGGCGACTGAGCTTGATAGCCGCTAAATCGCCTGCCAGTTTCATCGCAGGGTCAGAATTTGTAGGTGTAGCGAACATAACCCCCGAAATCTTCACGATCCTGAATCGAGCCGGTGACATCCTTGTCATCTTCTCTGTAGCGCAGTCGGCTTTCCAGTTTAGACTGTTTGTTGATTTTCCATTGATGACGGATTTCATAGGCATTCTGGTTTGGTGAGAAATCCGGCGAGAGTAGCCAGCCCGCGTCAGCATGAGCGACAACAAAACCAATGTTGTGGTTGGGTACAAATGACATCAGGTTGGCAGTGACTTGCCAGGCATAATGACCGGATTCGCTGCCTGTGCCCACCAGACTTGTGGTTTCGGTGGGTGTGTTGGGTGCATAACCGGCTTCTCCTGCCAGCAAAAACGACATGCCCTGGTCTGAAACAGGCCATTCGGCCGCCAGTCGACCTACCAGTGTCGAGTAATTATCGGTAACCGGCGTGGCTGGGCCATATTTGTAGAGGCTGTCGGGCAGGAAAGAAATACCAATGGAACGCTGCACAATCGCGCCGTGTTTACGGTTGTTTTCAAGGCCGGTGTAATATGACCATCGGCTGCCTTCATCTGCAAAACCGAGCGGTGCACTCCTGAACTGCGCCGGGCCGTTTTGCCCGCGATTATGCTCAGCAATAAAGTGGGAGACCCAGCCGTTTTCGCCCACTTCATAGCTCAGGTGCAGCCCGTCTGTCCAGTTGATTTCGGTGTTAGGGCTGTTGTTGCGATCCAGTGATTTCCGGGCAACACCCTGTAACTCGAACTTGGTCTGGAAGCGACCAACACGCAGCTGTAGCTTGTCTTCCCGGTATTGCACAAAAAGTTCGTCGATGCTTGAGTTGCCCATCGCAAGATTGCCGGAGGCCATGGCGTTGTTGTCAAAAGAAAACAGCGTATTTTGCTCGATGGTGTTGTAGCGGCCGGCAACCCGCACCCGGCTGCTCCATTGTTCGTTCATTTGCCACTCAAGCCCGGTGCGCACTCGCAGGCGAAATTCATCAGTATTATTGTGCTTGCCGTTGCGCTGGTCGCGCTGACGGAAAAAATAGCCACCGCGAATATCGCCGACAAAATCCACCTGATCGCTGAGGGCGATATCAGCCTGTGCGAACGGCGTTTGAAAGGCGCATGCGATCAGGCTGGCAAAAACAAGGGCTTTGGGGGAGGTTTTCATGTGCGGGTTTTCCTTTGGCAATTAAAGTGATGCGGATGATAATAATTATCATTTGTATTTTCAAGTCGTCATTATTGCTTTTTCTTGCGGGTACCTGAGTGCCTGGCTGTCTAGCAGGCAATAACCGGATACATGCCGTGCAGCGGAGATGCGTGATAATTTGAAGGAGCGGCAAACCAGGACTCAATGGCGTAACGGGTGTTGACCATTTGCTCGTTATAGGGCTGGGTGCGGTGTAGCAGGTATTTATCAAAGAGCAAGACATCCCCGATATGAAACTCCGGGGCATATACCGGGTTGTCTGCAGACAGCGCTGCCACCATGTCTTCACCTACAACATCGTGGCGTGCAGCGTTCCCCGTTCCGGTTTTTACCGGCCCTACCTTTTTTGGCAGGATGTGCATGCCGGGTGCATCGCGACCACAGTCACAGAGTGATATCCAGGCATTGATGACGCGAATTTCAGTGCCCATGAAGGTGCCGTCCTGATGCCAAGGTGAAAGGCCGGTATCACGGATCATTTTTACGGTTTCCGGCGGCACATGTCGAAAACCCCATTTCGACCACAATAAAGCCGGTTGTTCGCCAAAAAGCGACGAAACCAGCCGGGTGAGCCCGCTTTTCCCGAATGCTTCAAGTACCCGGAAAGTCAATTCAGGTGAATCGCCAATCAGCAGGCTTTTTTCGTTCATTGCATTTTTCCGCATACCGCGACAGGGGCCGAATTTTGGCCAGATTTCATCGGGGTAACTGCCTTTTGAATCATAGCTGCCATCAAGCATGGGGGTGAGCACAGACCAGGCATCGTCAACCATTGAAAGCGCGGTTTCCCGATCGAACATGCCCCTCACCATAATGCAGCTGTGATGCACAATAGCGGAGAGTGCCAGTTCGGGTGTCAGTTCACTGGCAGTCACTTCGGGGATCACGGTTTTTTTGTCGGCAAACAGGTCAGGTATGTTTGCGGGGGGCCAGATTTTATAGGGAGTCTCAGCCCTTCCGGTGAGCTGTTCGGCCAATTCGCAACGCGATTTATAGAGCGCCACAGCGGTTTCGAAGTCGGGAGATTGTCGATGGCTGTTCGTCAGGTTGTTCACCTGCTGTCTCAGAATTTCAATGTCTTGTTCGCTCATGATCTGGATTGCTTGACGGAAATTTATCCAGACTATCATTTTTCCAGTGCACACAACATCAGGTCTGGATCAATGAAAGGGCTTTTTAACAAAAAAGTGTGGCTGTATTGCAAAAGGCATTGCTAGCCTGTGGCGTGCGGTTAAATCTGCGTGTATATACTGAATTGAAAAGGCTCTGCTGGCTGTGTACATTCAGGCAGTAACATCAACGAAAAACAGCGCAGTTATCCGGAGAATTGTCGGTGGGCTGTGCCCAAGGGGATAAAACAGTGACAAATGAAACGGCCGCGGCAACGCAACCTGTTGAAGAAATCTTTAACCCAAATTCGAAAGAATATGCGACAAATGCCGGGGAGCAATGTCTGGCTCTGGCAAAACGCGGCAGGCTGGTGTTCTATCCTCCTTGGATGGCCTGGATCATGACTGACATGAGCGACATTATGGACTGCTGGCAGCAGGAATATTTGTCTTCCGATTTTTACGACTGGGAGTTTGCACCAGCGCGTCCGCCCGAAGACCAGTGGGGTAACTTCGAACGGGCAATGATTGGTCATAGCCTGGTCGCTGATCACGACCACCATCGTCTGGTGCGCAAAGTGGTTTCACCGGCGTTTTCAAAAAATGTAGTAGACGAAATCCAGCGTCGTATCGAACCTGATATCGATAAATTGTTTGATAAACTCGGTACGCCGGAAAGATTTGATTACATAAAGGAAGTGGCCGAGCACATTCCCTTCATCTCCATTACCCGCATGGTGGGTTTGCCGGAAAAATACTGGGATGAAATCAAGCCGGTGATTGAAAACTTTACCGAGGCCTGGAACCCCACTATCTCCGAAGCGCGTCGCGAGGAAGTGCGCCAGGAATGCAACAGAGCTATCGACATTATCAAGGAGGTGATTGCCGAGCGACGCCGTTCCCCCAGGGAAGACGACTTTCTCAGCGTGATGCTCGATATCGAAAGCAAAAATCCGAAGTTTACCGAGTGGGATGTCATCACCCTGATTCTCGCTTTGGTTGGCGCTGGTGCGGATACCACACTGATGGCTCAACAGTGGACGGTTTATGCACTGTTGAAAAACAAGGATCAGATTCCGCAGGCACTGTCTTCCAGTGAGGCTTTTTCCAATGCCTTTACTGAAGTTAATCGCTGGAGTATGAGTTCAAAAATGGGTTTTGCCCGCTATGCGCCGCGCGATATGCAGGTGCTGGGGCAGGATGTCAAAAAAGGCCAGTTAATCCTGTTAATGCCGCACCTGAACAAATATAACCCGGAAGAATTTCCAAACCCCGAAAAACTCGATGTAACACGAAAGTTTGACCCCGATGTATTGTTCGGCTACGGGCCTCGCTATTGCATTGGTGCGGCCATGGCCAAACGGCAGTTGTACCTCACCATGACAAAACTCTTCCAGCGTTTCCCCAATCTTGAGCTGGACGGCGAACCCGAGCGCGATGAAACCAACCACAACAGTGTCTCCTTCAAATCGCTGTGGGTGAGAACCAATGTCCGGGCGTAACGGTGTGATTGATGAGAAGTTTCAAGACATCATTGAAAACGAAGCTTGAATTAAAGCACTTGCTGTTCTAGGTTACAGGAAAATGGTCAACGACATATTGCCCAGCTTGTCAGCCCTTAAAAACTGCTTGTCTCGCAGCTGTTTTTCAAAACAGTGACGAAACCGGAGAAGTGTAGTGTGACACTTCTAATTGCGAATCCAGGCAGGAATTATCAGCTAGATAAATAAACTCAAACCCCCTGTTTATAGAAAACATAAAGATGTGCAACTTGATTGAGATTGATAATGGGGCGGGGTTTATGACGAGCTCAATTGGTGAATATTTGCTATTAGGGGGGATGCATGAGCTATATTCCCAACAAGATCTCTTTGTTTGAAAGGATACTTAATAGTGTTTGTTCTGTTCTTATGCTGGTTTATGGCAGTTACGGAATTTACATCAACGACTTTTTTGTTTTAGCGAAAAGAGGTTCGGGTATCCATTTGCACGATGAGTCGGCCCTTATAATGTACGGGGCTTTTGTGTGTGGCGCTCTGGTGATGTTGTCGGTTGTAGTCGATCATTATGATGAGCGTGATAATGAGCACCGTTACAGGGTTTTTGGCACGGTGTTGAAATATATCGGATGGAGTCTGTTTACGATAGCCCTGTTTTTTGATTTGTTCAGAGTTGGATGACGCTACATTAAAAGTCAATGAATGTGGTGGC